>NZ_JBSHAP010000254.1:0-4908 GCF_053611565.1 Kitasatospora sp. NPDC054795 | reverse complement strand
TTCCGGCTGTCTGTGCGCCGCCAGGGACTCGAACCCCGGACCCGCTGATTAAGAGTCAGCTGCTCTAACCAACTGAGCTAGCGGCGCCTGCTGACGTGGAGAACATTACCTGGTCAGCAGCCGAAACTCACAATCGGCCGGGAGCGGGGCCGGGAGCCCTCACATGGTCAGCACCACCTTGCCCCGGACGTGCCCGGCGCCGACCAGCTTGTGGGCCTGGGCGACCCGCTCGATCGGGAACGACTCCGCGATCTCCAGCCGCAGCCCGCCGGCCTCCCAGAGCTCGACCAGCTCGGCCAGCCGCCCGGCCGTCCGCTCGCCCCGCAGCCCCCGGACGCCCAGCCGCTCGGCACCGGGGTAGTCGACCACGGTGCCGATCCGGGTCCGGTCGGCGACCAGCTCGACGGAGGCCTCCAGAGCGCCCCGCCCGGCGGCGTCGAAGGCCGCGGTCACCCCCTGCGGTGCCACCGCCCGGACCCGCTCGACCAGCCCCTCGCCGTAGCTGACCGGCACCGCGCCCAGCTCCCGCAGGTAGCCGTGGTTGCGCTCGCTCGCGGTGCCGATCACCGTGGCGCCCCAGGCCCGGGCCAGCTGGACGGCGACCGTGCCGACCCCGCCCGCGGCGCCGTGCACCAGCAGGGTGTCGCCGGGGCCGACGCCGAGCCCGGTGAGCGCCACGTGCGCGGTCTGGCCGGAGGCGGAGAGGGAGCCGGCATGCTCCCACGGCATCCCGGCCGGCTTGGCCACCAGCCGGTCGGCGTCCACCGTGACCAGGTCGGCCTGGCCGCCCAGCACCCGGAAGCCCAGTACCTCGTCCCCGACCCGCCAGTGCCCGGCGTCCGGGCCGAGGGCGTCCACCACCCCGGCGAACTCGTTGCCGAGGACGAACGGCGGCTCGACCGCCAGTCCCGGCGGGCGGAACCCCTCGCGGATCGCGAGGTCCACCGGCTGCACGCCGGCGGCGTACACCCGTACCCGCACCTCGCCCGGCCCGGGCCGCGGGTCGGGCACCTCGGCGACCCGCAGGACCTCCGGACCGCCGTTCCCCGTCACGGTGACCGCTTTCATGCTGTTCCCGCCCCTTCTCGATCCCTCCGATGTCGACGATCATCCGACCTGAAGTGCGCTTGAGGTCAAGTCATTGTTCAGCGTGTCGACACCGATGGGCGCATTGTCAGATTTATCCTGGGCGGCGCTCAGCCGTCCGTCGTCGAGAGGAACCTCCCCGTGGGCCAGCTGCCCCTGTTCTTCCTGGTGCTGCTCGCCTCCGTGGTGACCATGCCGCTCGGTCGGAGGATCGGCGTGCCGCAACCGGTGCTGATGACCCTGCTCGGCATCGTCATGGCGCTGGTCCCGCAGATCCCGGACGTCACCATCGAGCCCGAGCTGATCCTTCCGCTGGTCCTGCCGCCGCTGATCTTCGCGGTGGCCCGGCGCTCCTCGGTGCGCTACTTCAAGGCCAACGCCCGCTCGATCCTGCTGCTGGCGGTCGCCCTGGTGGCGGTCACCACGGTCGCCGTGGCCGGCACCGTGCACTGGCTGCTGCCCACCCTGCCGCTGGCCGCCGCCATCGCGGTCGGCGCGCTGGTCTCCCCGCCCGACCCGGTCGCCGCCGTCGCGGTGGCCGGGAGCGTCGGGCTGCCCCGCCGCCTGGTGGCGATCCTGGAGAGCGAGGGGCTGTTCAACGACGTCACCGCGATCGTCATCTACTCGCTGTCCATCGAGGCCATGGTCAGCGGCGACTTCTCGGCCGGCGACGCGGTGCTGCGCTTCGTGCTGTCCGCGGTGCTGGCCGTGGTGGTCGGCGTCGCGCTCGGCTGGGTCAACACCAGGCTCGCCGAGCGCCTGGACGACCCGACCCAGCAGGTCGCGCTCAACCTGCTGGTGCCCTTCGCCGCCTACACCCTGGCCGAGGAGATCCACGGCTCCGGCGTGCTCGCCGTCGTGGTCTGCGCGCTCTACCTCGCCGAGCGGGCCTCCGACGCGGACGCCGTCTCCTACCGGCTGGTCGGCAACGCCTTCTGGGAAGTGGTCGAGATCCTGATCACCGGCGTCGCCTTCGGCCTGATCGGCCTGGAGCTGGCCACCGTGCTCAAGGAGGCCGGCCGCGGCTGGACCGGATTCCTCGGCGACGCCGCCGTGGTCATCGCGGTGGTCGTCCTGGTCCGGCTGCTCTGGCTGCTGCCGGCCGGCTGGCTGTCGAAGAAGCTGCGCTCCGGCGACGACGAGGACACGCCGTTCAGCTGGAAGGAGAGCGTGATCCTCTGGTGGTCCGGCATGCGCGGGGTGGCCACCGTCGCCCTGGCGCTCGCCATCCCGCTCACCCTGCACTCCGGCGAGAACTTCCCCGAGCGCGGCCGGCTGGTCTTCATCGCCTTCAGCGTGGTGCTCTTCACCCTGCTGGTGCAGGGCCTCACCCTGCCCTGGCTGGCCAAGCGGTTCGAGCTGGACATCGACCAGGACAAGCACGAGCAGGCCGTGCGCCAGCTCTGGTGGCGGGCCGCCAAGGCCGGGCTCAGCCGGCTCGGCGAGCTGGAGGAGCAGGACCGGCTGCCCGCCGAGGTCGCCGACCGCCTGCGGGACCGTCAGCACGACCGGCTGGCCCGGCTCTGCCCGGAGAACTACGCCGAGGAGGAGGCCGCCGAGGCCAAGCTGCGGATGGCCCAGTGGCGCGCCGCCCGGGACGTCGAGCAGGAGATGATCGCCGCCTCCCGCCGCGAGATGCTCGCCGCCCGCAGTGAGCTCGGCGCCGATCCGGAGCTGGTCGACCAGGTGCTGCGCGGACTCGACCTGCGCTCCGAACGGAAATGACGGGGTGTCCGCTCCCCGCGGGCGCACCGCCCGCGCCCGCGGGGCGGAATGTGCGCGACCGGCCCCGGGGTTGCATAGGCTGAACCCGGGCAGGCCGTCAACGGAGTCGGCGCACCACCAGTACCCGCACGACCTCGGCGAACCCTCACGCCTGGCCCTGCCGGTTTCTGCACCCAGATGAATCGAGGACCCACCGATGTCGGAGACCCGCGCCGACGCCCGCACCCCGCTGGACCGGACCCCGCAGTGGGCCGCCCTGGCCAAGCACCGGGCCGAGCTGGGCGACACCCACCTGCGTGAGCTGTTCGCCGCCGACCCCGAGCGCGGCCGCCGCCACACCCTCCGGGTCGGCGACCTGCACGTGGACTACGCCAAGCACCTGGTCACCGACGAGACGCTGGAGCTGCTGCGCGAGCTGGCCGCCGCCACCGGCGTCGCCGAGCTGCGGGACGCCATGTTCAGCGGCGAGAAGATCAACAACACCGAGCACCGCGCCGTCCTGCACACCGCGCTGCGCGCCCCGCGCGGCGCCGTGATCGAGGTCGACGGCGAGAACGTGGTGCCCGAGGTGCACGCCGTCCTCGACAGGATGGCCGCCTTCGCCGACCGGGTCCGCAGCGGCGAGTGGAAGGGCCACACCGGCAAGCCGATCCGCGCCGTCGTCAACATCGGCATCGGCGGCTCCGACCTCGGCCCGGCGATGGCCTACGAGGTGCTCCGCTCCTACGCCAAGCGCGACCTCGACGTCCGCTTCGTCTCCAACGTCGACGGCGCCGACCTGCACGAGGCGGTCCGCGACCTCGATCCGGCCGAGACGCTGTTCATCGTCGCCTCGAAGACCTTCACCACCATCGAGACCATCACCAACGCGGTCTCCGCCCGCAACTGGCTGCTCACCGGGCTGCGCGCCGACACCGACGCGGTGGCCAAGCACTTCGTCGCGCTGTCCACCAACGCCCGGGGCGTGCAGGACTTCGGCATCGACACCGCCAACATGTTCGAGTTCTGGGACTGGGTGGGCGGCCGCTACTCCTTCGACTCGGCGATCGGCCTGTCGCTGATGATCGCCATCGGCCCGGACGCCTTCCGCGAGATGCTGGACGGCTTCCACCTGGTCGACGAGCACTTCCGCACCGCCCCGCCCGAGCAGAACGTCCCGCTGCTGCTCGGCCTGCTCGGCGTCTGGTACGGCGCGTTCTTCGACGCCCAGGCGCACGCGGTGCTGCCCTACTCGCACTACCTGTCCAAGTTCACCGCCTACCTCCAGCAGCTGGACATGGAGTCCAACGGCAAGTCGGTGACCCGCGACGGCACCCCGGTGGACTGGCAGACCGGCCCGGTGGTCTGGGGCACCCCCGGCACCAACGGCCAGCACGCCTACTACCAGCTGCTGCACCAGGGCACCAAGGTCATCCCGGCCGACTTCATCGGCTTCGCCGAGCCGGTCGCCGACCTGCCCCCCGGCCTGGTCGCCCAGCACGACCTGCTGCTGGCCAACTTCTTCGCCCAGACCCAGGCGCTGGCCTTCGGCAAGACCCCGGAGGAGGTCGCGGCCGAGGGCGTGCCCGCCGAGCTCGTCCCGCACAAGACCTTCAAGGGCAATCACCCGACCACCACCATCCTGGCCGGCGAGCTGACCCCCTCGGTGCTCGGCCAGCTGGTCGCGCTCTACGAGCACAAGGTGTTCGTCCAGGGCGCGATCTGGAACATCGACTCCTTCGACCAGTGGGGCGTCGAGCTGGGCAAGGTACTCGCCAAGCGGATCGAGCCGGTGCTGCTCACCGGCGAGGGCGCCGAGCAGCTGGACAGCTCCACCGCTGAGCTGGTCGCCCGCTACCGCGCGCTGCGCGGCCGCTGAGCCCGGGTCGGGCCGTCCGCTCCGGCGCGGGCGGCCCGGTCGCCCGGGGCCTCGGGGCCCCGGGGCCTTCGGGCCTTTGGGTTTTCGGGCCTTTGGGTTTTCGGGCCGGAAACGCCGGAAGGCCCTTCGCTCTCGCGAAGGGCCTTCCGGCTGTCTGTGCGCCGCCAGGGACTCGAACCCCGGACCCGCTGATTAAGAGTCAGCTGCTCTAACCAACTGAGCTAGCGGCGCCTGCTGAC
>NZ_JBSHAP010000253.1:0-4911 GCF_053611565.1 Kitasatospora sp. NPDC054795 | reverse complement strand
CACCCCCGTCACCACCAGGGTCGGCGCCGGCGACGAGGAGCTCGCCCGCATCACCGGCGCCCGTGTCCCCACCGGCATCCCCACCGTGATCGCCGCCCCCGTCGTCGAACGCCCCCGCCGCAGCGCCTCCGCGAGCCGCGGGCGCCGCGGACGACCCACCCGCGCGGGAGTCGACACCCGCGCTACCGCCACGGGCCGCGACAGCAAGGGCTCCTCCGGCCGCCGCCGGGCACCGCGTTGCGTCGCCCTCGCGGCCTAGCACGTGGCGGCCGGGACTGCCGCCGCTGTCCGGGCCCCCACCACTCACCGAGCGAGAAGCGGTCTCGGCCCGCTCCGGCGCGCCCGCCGGCCGTCCCACCGTCAGCGTTCTGCCCACCGCCGGTCCCGGCGTTGGATACGCGAAGGAGTCCGCCCATGACCATCACCCTCGAACGCCCCGAGACCGCCGCCACGGTCGGCGACCTCATGACATGTCCGGAGCTGCAGGTCAGCGACGACGTCATGGTCGACATGGCGATGGACATCCTGCAGAGCTCCGGCGCCGAGCACCTCCTGGTCCGCGACGACGACGGCCGCTGTGCGGGGCTGCTGACGCGCCTGCACCTCGCGCCGTTCCAGGCCCGCTCCTGGTACACCGAGCGGACCCCGGTGCGCGACATCGTCCTTGACCGCGCCCCGTTCGCCACCGCTGACATGCCCGCAGACGCGGCGGCCGCCGCCATGCGCGCCCGGGGCCTGCCCGTGTGGCCGGTGGTGGACCATGACGGCCACGCCATCGGCCTGCTCAGCGTCTAGGACCGTCCCGTCGGCGCCGACGCGCCGGCCATCGCCCTGTCCGCTCGCAGTATCCCTCACCGCTGCTTTCGGCCCCGTGTCCCGCCAGGGGAGGCCCTCCGGGCAGTGGACGCGCAGGTCGGTGCGGCCTCACACGACCCCCGGAATCCCGCGGCCCAGAAGCGGCTTCCGCAGGGGTGGAACTCACGCAGCGCCTGGTCGACGCCGGGGCGGTGCAGCAGGGCCGCGACCGGTGCGGCAGGTGCCGCGCCGCCGGAACGGTGCGCGACGGTCGTCCGGTGCACCGGAACGGGGACTCGTCTCCGGGGCGGCCGGCGGTGCGCGGCTGTCCCCACCGCGGGCCGGTCTCGTCGCCCTGGTGGGCGGGTCAGGTGTCGGTGGCGGGTTCCTGGCCGTGCTGGGAGGAGCGCAGTTGCTCGTTGATGCGCAGCGCTTCCTCGAGTTGGTCTTCGAGGATGATGATGCGGCAGGCGGCGTCGATGGCGGTGCCCTGGTCGACGAGGTCGCGGGCGCGGATCGCGATCCGTAGCTGGTAGCGGGAGTAGCGGCGGTGTCCGCCCTCCGAGCGCAACGGTGTGATGAGGCCCTGGTCGCCGAGGGAGCGCAGGAAGCCGGGGGTCGTGCCGGTCATCTCGGCGGCGCGGCCCATGGTGTAGGCGGGGTAGTCGTCGTCGAGGGAGTCGGGGGTATGCGGTCGGATGGCTGCCGTGGTCACTGCACCTCTTCTTGTTGTGTCGGTGGACGCGCTGAGGGGCCCCGGGGCCGTTGCGGCTCCCGGGGCCCCGAAGGGTTTTACACCATCTGCCGGCCCTGTGGCCGGCTTCCTTGAGTCCGCCTCGCCCCGGGGGAGGGGGCGTGCGGGGATCGCGTATGCGTGACCGGAAACCACCGTCCTTGCCTTGGGGGTCTTCGGAATCCGCCCGGGTGATACTTCACGGGCCGGGCGATCCTGATGGCGCTCTGTCCCCTCCGTTCATCCTCTGTACTGACCGAATTACTGCGAACTGCGGGTACTTCCGATTTCCGGGTACTGCGACCTGCTGAACTGCTGGTACTGCGAACTGCGTGGCAGTGCCAGCTATCCGGTACAGCTGTGGCGGCCCTTGCGGTCCGCCGGTTCCGGCAGCCAGCCCCGTGGCCCGTCCTGCTCAACCACCCGGCCTGGAACCCCACTGCCGGACTCCCAGCACGCGCGCCGGCAGCCTGGCGCCTTCACCGGGATACCACGTACTGCGACTGCCGGTACTGCCTGACTCAACTTCACCCACTGGTAATGCACTTGCCGAACTCGGTACCGCTCGGTAGCGGCCCCTGATGTCTGCGGGCCGCCAGGCCCGGCTGCCGACCCTGTCGCCTTGATGACCATCCCTGGCTTCAGGACCCTGCAACCGTTCCTACCTGCGAACTTCTGTCCTGCTGCCCGCCAGTTCATGTCTGGCGGGTACCGCTTGACCTCGTCTACGAGAGAAACACTAACCACGGTGCGCGGCAATGTCTACTTCAGCGGGCATAGATTTTTCGATGCAGGTCAGGGAGGTATTCTTCGCCCCGCGCAGGGCGGGGCGGTCGGCCGCCGCAGCCGCGCCAGGACGGAGGGCGCCGCACAAGGCGGCCAGGAGGACGAGTGAGAAGGAGGCGAGCGCTGGAAGCGCGGCAAACCGCGCGGCAGGTGCGCACCCCCGACCCGCATACACAGGCGTCGCTTGTAACGGCCATCGCCGAAGCCGTCCGCGACCGGGACGAGCGGGTCCTCCGCCGGCTGCTGGCCCGCTTCGCCGAGCAGGCCGCCATCTCGGACCTGCCCGCCCTGCGCGATGCCACCGACACCACCGGGCAGCACGACGGCCGCCCGCCGGAGACCCGATAGGCCGAGCCGGTCCGCCGCACTCCCGCGCAGCGGCCGAGATCATGGACACGGGTGCAGGCGGCCCGGATGAGGCGCTCAGGGACCACCACTGAGCGCCGGCAGCGGGCCGACCCGCGGGCGTGGTGCGTCCTCTCACCGGGCCCGGGGGTGTGTCACCGGTGCCCCGTGGGTCGGCCCGGCGGGCGAGGTGCACAGGGCGAGGACGGCGATGTCGTCGCGGCCGTCGCCGAGGTGGGCGTCGGCCAGGGTCCGGCACAGGTCTTCGAGGGGCAGAGCGGCCTGGGCGGCGGCGACCTGGGCAAGGGCGGTGAGGCCGGCGTCCAGGGGGGCGGTGGGGGTGCTCGACCGAACCCTCCAGATCATGCGTACGGACCCCGACCGGGCCTGGCGCGCGGCTGAGATCGCCAAGCAGCTGGGCCTCTCCAGCCACCGCGGCGTCAGCGCCGGACTCGGCCGCTCGGTCAAGGAGGGCATGCTCCTCGAGCCAGCTCCCGTGACCTACATCCTTGCACCCGAATGGGCCCCGCCCGACCAGCAAGAACCGCTACACGAAGCGGACTTGCGACCTGCGGATTCACGTTGACTGCGCAGCATTGGAGTACTTGCGTGGTGCTGGCACTGCTGTGGCTCTCCTTGCGCCTGGATCGTAACCCAGGTTTCAAGGACTCCACGAAGATCAGTGCAGCTCAGCGGCCCCACCAGGGAGCAGGTGTGCTCCGCCTCGGCCGCTGCTGTGGGCCTGCTCCCAGGGCATCACCAGTCAGGTCAGGCATCCCGTGGCGGCGGTTCGCCTGCCCGCCGGCTCACGCAACACCTCGAAGCGGGCACACGGCCGGCACAACCGCCGGACCGTATTGCCCGATCCGCGCCCGGTCGAGGAGAAGGGCCACTGTCGGGGCCGCGTCGGTGTCCTCCCGGGGTGCGGTCTACTCAGAGGGCGGCGCGGTCATCGGCGGCGGCGGCCGCCGCCGATGTGGCGGTCGTTGGCCAGTGCGGTCAGCGGGCCGTACTCACAGGCGAGCTGATTCCACGTCAGAACCTCGCCACAGCGGGCCGGGAACGTCTTCGGGTCGAATTCGGGCATGGTCCAGGTGCCGGTGCCCCGGTCCCGCAGCCACAGGTCCCCGTCACCGTCGACCACAGTCGGCGGGGCCGGTACGGGATCGGCCTGATCGATGGGATCCCAGGTGACCCGGCCGGGGTGGGAGACGCGGCGCAGCTCGGTGGTGGCCAGCCGTGCGGCCAAGTCGCGGGTGGACTCTTCGGTGTCCTTGACCGACGCGAGCCGGTATGCGTCGTCGAGGACGGGCAGGGCTGGATTCTGGCTGCGCTTGGAACTCATACGCTGGCTACCTCCGTAGGGGGTGCCACATCCGTTATGGGACCCCGTGCAGGAACACGGTATCCGAGGCGGGAGCCGTGCCGGTCACTACCACCGTTCAGGTTGAGGAGGCCGGGGCGGTGGGGCCTGGTGGTGAGCCGGTCCCGGACATGGCGCAGCCGCGGTGGTTCGGGGTGATGGCGATCCCTGAAAACGGCCACCCGGATACAGGTGTTTGCCGGACCTGCTCACCATGGTTCCCCGCCGGTGCTGTCTGGAAGGGGTGGTGTCCGCCCTCCCACAGGCGGGATCGGTCGTACGCCCGTGGGACCGCGGTGCTGCTCCGGCGGACGCGGGTGGTGGTGCGGTCGTAGAGGCGGGTGCCGAGGGTGCGCCACAGAAGCCGGGCGGGGTCGGGCATCTGCGACAGGAACAGCTGGCGTTCCTGTGCGGTCGCGTCCTCGAGGATCGCGCCGCCGAGGAAGATCAGGAGCTTGGTCTTGGGGACGCTGCGGCGTCCGCGTTCGCCGACCTCGGTCCATTCGCGGGGTGTGATGTGGGTCGGCCATCAGGGGAAGGAGGTGTTCTTCTTCGTCGGCGATATGGGAGTGGCCGAGGTCGTCGAGCCTGATCGTGCCGAGGGCGGGGACGAGGTCGTTGGTGACGTAGTCGCGGTTCCAACGCGGGTCGTGCGAACAGCCATGCTCATGGTCTCCTGGCGGGCGTCAGCAGGCGGTGAACCCCCGGCCTCACACCGTACCCACAAGCGGGTGAAAGGGGCCTCTGACCTGGGGCGACCCCTTGTCGTGGCGACAAGGGGTCGTGGACAGTTGGGCTGCTGTCCCGGCTGGAGCCGGGGCGGCAGCCGGCGAACGGGAATTTCGGGGTCACGCCGTCGGGCAGCCTATTATCGCTTCTTGGGCCTGTG
>NZ_JBSHAP010000252.1:0-4936 GCF_053611565.1 Kitasatospora sp. NPDC054795 | reverse complement strand
CTATATCCCACCACCACTTTGGGGGGTCCGCGTCTTTTTTTTATAAGCCCCTGCTCCCCCCCCCCCCCCCGCCCGCGCCGCCCCGCCCCCCCCCGGGGGGGGGGGCCCCCGGGCCGGTTTCCGCTCTCAGGGTCTCGGGAGGTCAGCGCCTCCCGGCCCGCTCGGGCGGTTCAGTCGGTTCAGGCGGTGGTGCGACCGTGACGGCCGCGGCGGCGCAGGACGAAGACGGCGGCGCCACCGGCCACGACCAGGCCACCGGCGACGGCGGCGAGGATCGGGGTGGAGTCATTGGCACCGGTCTGGGCCAGGCCACCGGTGCCGGGGGCGGCGCTGGTGGTCGCCGGGGTCGGCTGGCCGGCACCGGTGCTCGGGGTGCCCGACGGGGTCACGGACGGGCCGCCGGACGGGGTGCCGGTCGCGGCCGGGGTGGCCGGGGTGGTCGGGGCCGGGGTCGGGGTCACACCGGTCTTGCAGTCCAGGACGCCGGTGAACTGCTTGGAGTAGCCGTTCGGGCCGGTCACGGTGAAGTCGTAGCTCGCCTTCTCCTCGACCTTGACGAGCACGCTCTCGGTCTTGCCCGGCTGGACGGCGACCTGCTGCTTGCCGACCGTGACGGTGGCCGCCTCGTCACCGGTGTTGGCGACGGACACCCGCACGCCGCCGGCGGCGCACTCCTCCTTGGCGGAGCTGTCGATCAGCGCGCCCTTGCCCTGCTTCCAGGTGGCCTTGGCGCCGGCCGCGACGTTCACCTTGGTGGAGCCGGCCAGGATCATGGTCTGGCTGTGGCGACCGCGGTTGTCCACCTTGCTCATGAAGACCCGGCCGCTGAGCACGGTGGCCTCGGCGGTGGCGTTGATGGCGGCCTTGCCGTCCGGGGTGCCGGCCGGCACGTCCAGGTACAGCGGGGTGTCCTTGTTGATCGGGCCCGCCAGGGCGCCACCGACCGGCTTGTTGTCCTTGTCCAGCAGCTTGACCTTGTCCGCGGCGTCGCCGGTGACGGTCAGCTTGACCTCGTTCGCGCTGGAGTTCAGCAGGAACGGGCCGAGCTTGCCGCCCGACTTGCCGGAGACCGAGTCCGGGGCGAGGGTCAGCGAGGGCTTCGGCTCGGCCGCGACGCCCTTGTTGGCGTCGCCAACCAGGTAGTCGCGGAGCTTCTTGGCCTTGTCGTTGCGCGGGACGGCGTTCTTGTTGTCCGAGAACTTCCAGATCGCGGCCTGGGTGCCCGCGGCGGCGTCCGCCTCGCTCAGACCGTCGACGTGGATGGCCGTGGCCAGGGAGGCCAGGCTGGCCTGCGGGTACGAGTTGTCCAGGATCCAGCGGATCTTGGGGGCGTTCGCGTTGCTGTTGAGCGAGCTCGCGGCCCAGTCCGCCTCGTGGTACTTGGCGTTGCTGTCCAGGTAGACCGGGTTGTCGAAGTCGATGCAGTACGTCCGGAGCTTCTCGCCCGCGTCCGTCTTGAGGGTGAACAGGCCGCCGTCGACGGTCCCCTTGCCCTCGACGTCGATCTTCTCGCCGAGCATCTCGTTCTGGACCTCGGCGGTCACGCCCGAGGTCGGTGCGCCGGCCGCGCCGGCCGCGGTCGCCGCACCGGCCGCGAACAGGCCTCCGCCCAGCGCCAAGCTGGTCGTGAGCATGACAGTGGTTATCCGGGACAGACTCAGCCCCTGCCTCTGGAACATCTGGGATCCCTCCGGGCCGGGCCGCACCGAGTGGGCAGTCCCCGCCGACTTGCCGATCCGCGCGTGCCCCCTGTGGCACTGCTGCGGGTATGAACCAGACGAATCCTATTGAGCCCCGGAGGCCCCGAAACCCCCATGCGAAATCAGGACGATTCCGTATCTGGATCGTTATCAATCCCCTCAGGTCCCACACAAGCTGACGGCTCGGCAGAAACTCACGGACGGTTTTCTGTTTTGCGGTCGGATTGCGCGTGCGCGCGCAGCGACGTTCTCGATCAACATATTTGTCGACAGGGAAGGTCACCCGACCGGTCAGGTCGGCACATCCGCGGCGCCACCTCCCCGTGCCCTCCCGTCCACCTCCCCCGGTTCCCCCGCGACCGGCCTCCCGCCGGGCGGCAGCGCCCGCACGGCGGGTGCCGCCACCGCCGCCGGGGCCGCCGGGGAGCCCGCCCCGGGCCGCGACACGGAGCCCCTGCGCGCCTCCACCGCGCTGACGATCCACTCCGGCACCACCTCGTCACCGGCCTTCGCCCCGGACGACCCGGGACCGCCCGACGGCTGCCCGCGCACCCCCGCCGCCCACCGGAACGCCGTGGTACCACGGGTGAGGTCGTGTCCGACCGATCGCGCGTCGATCTCGGCCCGGCTGCGCTTCACCTCCCCGTCCGCCCACTCCCGCACCCGGAGCCGACCGCTCACCAGCACCGGATCGCCCTTGGCCAGCGAGCCGATCAGATTGACCGCCAGCGCCCGCCAGGCCGTCACCGTCACCCACTGCGTCTCGCCGTCCACCCAGCACTCGCGCTGCCGGTCGTACCGCCGTTCCGTGCAGGCGAGCCGGAAGTTGGCCATCGGCACCCCGCCGCCGGTTTCGCCGTAGCTCACCTCCGTCGCCACATTGCCGACCACCGTCACATGCGTCTCGTTCACGGCACACCCTCCGTTCCCGCCGATGCACCGTACGGAATCGACCGGTGCGCCTTGAGCGTGCACTTCGGGGGAAATCCCGGCCACCGAGTTCCGAAATCCTGTGGATAACTCGGGCCTGTGGAAACTTTTGTCACCCGCAGGGGTGAATTTCAGCCTCCCGCAGCCTCTGCATGGCCCGAATCTTCGCGGCCATGACAACAAACCCGCTGCTCGCCGCCCCGACGACACGCCCCGGAAGCCACCGGGGAACAGGGTCCGGAACGCACCCGGACGGCCGTCCGCGCACGTCATCCGACCGGCGCAACGGCGATAAAGGCCCCCCACCCGCTCCGTCGGCGGCACATTCTCCGTGCCGAATCCATAACGGGTGAGGAGGCAGCCCCGTAACGACTGCACAACGTCCGGCGCGGAACACTCCCAGACCGCTGCACTCACGGCCTTCACCTGCGATTATCGGACCGCTCCACCGAACCGACACACCAACGGCGGTGTCGTCGCACCCGGCCGGGGAAGCGGTCACCCTTATCCTGTCCCCGACAGGGCGAGGGCCCACCACCCCCACCCCCACCCTCAGGTACGGGGCCGGACAGCGCGCGCCCCGGCGCCCGCCAGCCCGATCCCGGCCACGGTCGCGCCCGCCAGGGCGCCGCCCGTCCCGCCCCCATAGCTCAGCGGATAGAGCACCCGCCTTCTAAGCGGTAGGTCGCAGGTTCGAATCCTGCTGGGGGCACCATCCGGCAATTCCGCAGGCCACCGCTCCGACGGACACCATCCGTGTTCGCTCCGGACCACCCGGTCATCCCGTACACCAACCGTTCCGCGCACCCTTCGCGCAGAACTCGTGACGATGCGTATCGCGGTCGCCGTGAAACAGGACCGAAAACGGGGTCAATCGGAACAACCGGAATTCCCGGTGAATCCCCCGCCCCGCACAGTCCGGAGCGCGCGTCCGGGCACGCACCGTCCCCGACGGCCGACCCGGTCCGATCCGGCCCGACTCGACTCAATCGGACCGGACCGGACCGGCACACTCCGCCCTGGCCCGCCTAGCCCGCCAGCCCGGCCAGATAGGCGTCCAGCAGCTCCGCCTGCCGCTCCGCCGGGAACTCCTCCGGAGCGAACAGCGCCTGCACCACCAGACCCAGCACGAAGGCCTGCGCCCCCGCGGCGAGCGCCGCCGGGTCGGCCTGCGCCGGGAGCTCCCCCAGCCGCTGGGCATCCGCGACGTGCGCCGTGAGCGCGGTGCGCGAGCGCGCGTAGCGGCCCGCGTGCGCGGCCGCCAGCTCCGGGTCGGCCAGGGCGTGGTCCCAGGAGCCGACCCAGATCCGGTTGTCGGCCGCGGCCTCGCCGTCCAGCGGCAGCACGTCCAGGAGCGAGGCCCGCACCCGGGCCAGCCCGGCCGGCGGCGGGCCGTCGGCCGGGGCGGTGCGCCGGGGCCGGGCCAGCGAGCGCCGGTCCAGTTCCTCCAGCGCATGGCTGAGCAGCGCCCGCTTGTTCGGGAAGTAGTGCGTCAGCATCCCGGTGGAGGCACCCAGTTCGGCGGCCACCGCGCGCAGGGTCAGCCCCTCGAAGCCCCGGGTGGAGAGCACCCGCCACACCCCCTCGGAAACATCCGAGCGTCGGGCGTCATGGTCTCCACGGGCCGGTGTCATGGGGGCTATCGTACATACCAAACGTTTGTTATGAATGGTTCCGCCAACCTCAGCACCACCCGTGAAAGGCCGCCCGTGTTTGCCGTACCGCTCACCGAGAACGCCGAACTGCGCCCGCTGGAGCCCTGGCAGGCCCCCGAGTTCCTGACCCACCTCGACCGCGCCCGCGCCCACACCGACCCGTGGATCCCCTGGGCGACCTTCTCGGTCGACCTGGACTCCGCCCGCGCCACCCTCCAGCGCTACTCCGACGGCCTGAACGCCGACCAGAAGCGGATCTACGGCATCTGGCTGGACGGCACGCTGGTCGGCGGCGTGATGTTCGTGAGCTTCGACGCCCGGTCCGGCGTCTGCGAGATCGGCGCCTGGACGGAACCGGCCGGCGAGGGCCACGGGCTGATCACCGCCGCCGTCAAGCTGCTGCTCGACTACGCCTTCGCCACCCGCGGCATGCACCGCGCCGAGTGGTGGTGCTCCTCCGTCAACGCCCGCAGCCGGGCCGTCGCCGAGCGGGTCGGCATGACCCGCGACGGCGTGCTGCGCGAGTGGTACCCGTACAACGGGGTCCGCTACGACAAGGAGATCTGGGCCATCCTGGCCTCCGAGTGGACGGCCGCCACCCAGGGCTGAGCGGCCCGCGACAGCGGCGGGGCCCGGTGGACACCTCCGTGC
>NZ_JBSHAP010000251.1:0-4980 GCF_053611565.1 Kitasatospora sp. NPDC054795 | reverse complement strand
GTCCCGGGCGCACCGTCCTGCTCCTCGCCGCTACGGAGCCTTACCGTCGGCCTCCACCGCCCCGCCCTTCGGCGCCGCCCCGCCCTTCGGCACCGGCGTGGCCTCGGCCCAGTAGCCGCCGTCCGCCGGGCGGCGCCCGCGCAGGTCCGCCCGCACCTCGCCGGCCAGCCGGCGGGTGTCGCGGCGGTTCATGGTCGCGCCGATGCCGGCGCCGACCAGCAGCGGTATCACCGCCGGCAGGTGGCGCAGCGAGCTGCGGGTCAGCCGGCGGCGGACCTGCTGGCGCACCTCCGAGCTGATCGCCAGCGCGGCGAAGCCGGCGGGCCGCACCAGCAGGTTCGCGTCGATCCCCCGGCGGTTGGCCCAGGCACCGAGGTAGGCGCCGGCCCGCTGGGTGGCGCCGCCCTGCGCCGGAGTGCCGTAGACCTCGTGCAGCTCGGCGATCAGCTTGATCTCCACGGCCGCCACCGCGAGCGTCTCGGCGGCGATCTCCAGCGGCATCGCGGGCGGCACCGGCAGCATCGCCGCCGCGCCGACGCCCGCGCCGAGCGCGCTGGAGGCCCGGACGGCGCCGGTGACCAGCAGGTCGGCCAGCTGCTCCGGGAAGGCCGCCTCCGGGTGCTGCGCCCGCAGGGTGGCGAGGTCGCGCACCGGGATCCGGGGCGCGGTCCGCACCAGCTGTTCGGTCAGGGCCCGGCCGCCGTACGCGGCGCCCTTGGCCGTTCCCCTGGCGGCGGCCCGCCCGCCGTGGCCGAGCAGCCGGGCAGTGTGCAGCACCACGGCCCGGCCGCGGCCGCGCTGCTTCGCGGCGTACTCGGCGACCGGGCCGACGGGCTGCTCGGACTCCTCGACCAGTTCGGCGAGCTGCTCGCTCAGATCCGGCTCGGGAGCCGGCCGGGAGCGGCCCGGCCTGCGGAAGACTGCCATGGGAACCCGGTGCCCCTTTCGCGACGACGGCACGGCCCTGGGCCGCCTACTCGGCGACCTCCACCCCGCGCCAGAAGGCGATCCGGCCGCGCACGTGCTCGGCCCCGGGCTCGGGGTCGGCGTAGAACCAGGCGGCGTCCGGGTTGCTCCGCCCGTCCACCTCCAGGGTGTGGTAGCCGGCGGTGCCCTTCCAGCCGCACACCGTGGTGGTGTCCGAGGGGCGCAGGTACTCGGTGCGCACGGCCTCGGCCGGGAAGTAGTGGTTGCCCTCGACGACGACGGTGTCGTCGCTCTCGGCGATGACGACGCCCTGCCAACTCGCTGTGGTCATAAGGCGATTGTTCCCGACCACGGGCCGCCTCACCCCTTCCCGCTCCAGGACGGTCCAGCCGCGCCGGTCAGGTCAGCGGGTGGGCGTGCACCGGCACGTGCGGACTCTGGTGGCCGCCGCTGGCGAGCATCCGGACCTCGCCGCTGCCGCTGATCTCGGCCCGGACGATGCCGCTCTCGTCCTCGTACACCGGGTGGCCGCCCGGCCCGCTCGCGTCGGTACGGGTGACCACCACGACGTCCTGCGGGGCCTGGGTGCCCGGCGTCCCGGGGAAGGTGAGGGCGTAGCGCTCGGCGGGTTTCATCACATGCTCCTGCCTACCCGGCGGCCTCGGCCGGCACGGCGGCCCGCGTGTGCGGGCCGCGGACCTCCAGTTCCGCGAGCAGCCGGGCGGTGGCCTCCGCGACCGCCTCCACCGCCCGGTCGAAGGCCTCCCGGTTGTGCGCCGCGGGGGCGCGGAACCCGGACACCTTGCGGACGTACTGGAGCGCGGCGGCGTGGAAGTCCTCCTCGTCGGCGTCGGGCGTGACGGGGGGTCGCAGCGTCTTGATGTTGCGGCACATGCTCCCAGTCTCGCGCGCGGGAGCCGTGTCGGCGACCCCCTTTCGTCACACGCACCTCACAGCGCCGTCATCCGGCCGGATTAGGATGCCGGACGAACGAATTCGTCCCACCACCGCGCCACCTCCGTTCCACCTCCGTTCCACCTTCGTCCCGCCGCGCGCTTCCCCGGTCCGTCGGCATCACTCCGGAGTCACCCCCTTGCCTCTCGCGCTGCTCGCGCTGGCCGTCACCGCGTTCGCCATCGGAACCACCGAGTTCGCCGCCATGGGGCTGCTCCCCCAGGTCGCCGACAGCCTCCACGTCTCCATCCCGCAGGCGGGCTGGCTGATCTCGGCGTACGCCCTGGGGGTGGTGGTCGGTGCGCCGCTGCTGACCGCGCTGGCCGCCGGGCGGCCCCGCAAGGCGGTGCTGGTGGCGCTGGCCGGACTGTTCGCGACCGGCAACCTGCTGTGCGCGGTGGCGCCGGACTTCTGGACCCTGGCCGCCGCCCGGCTGATCACCGGGCTGCCGCACGGCGCCTTCTTCGGGGCGGGCGCGGTGGCGGCGGCCGAGCTGGTCGCACCGGACCGCCGGGCCCGGGCGGTGGCCGTGATGTTCTCCGGCCTGACCGTCGCCAACATCGTCGGTGTCCCGGCCGCGACCCTGCTCGGCCAGCACCTGGGCTGGCGGGCGACCATGCTGGTGGTCGTGCTGATCGCGGCCGCCGGGACGCTCGCCATCGCCCGGCTGGTGCCCGCGCTGCCCTCCTCCGGTCAGTCCGGGCTCCGGAACGAGCTGCGGGCCTTCCGCAGCGGGCAGCTCTGGCTGGCGCTGGCCACCGTGGTGTTCGGCTGCGGCGGCTTCTTCGCCTGCTACAGCTACATCGCCCCGCTGCTCACCAACGTCTCCGGCTACGCCACCGGCTCGGTGACCCTGGTGCTCGCGCTGTTCGGCGTCGGCATGACGATCGGCAACGTGCTGGGCGGGTTCGCCGCCGACCGGGCGCTGCGGCCCACCGTGTGCGCGGCCTTCGTGCTGCTCTCCGCCACCCTGGCGCTGTTCGCGGTGACCGCGCACGCCCGCTGGTCGGCGGCCGTCACGGTGGTGCTGATCGGGCTGTTCGGCTTCGCGATCGTGCCGGCCGTGCAGACTCTGGTGCTCCGGAAGGCGCGCAGCGCGCCGACCCTCGCCTCGGCGACGGTCCAGGGCGCCTTCAACCTGGCCAACGCCCAGGGCGCGTACTTCGGCGGGCTGGCGCTGGACGCCGGGCTCGGCTGGACCGCGCCGACGCTGGTCGGCGCGGTCCTGGCCGCCGCGGGGACGCTGATCGCGGTGCTCGCCTGGGTGGTCGACCGCCGCCGGCCCGCCCCCGTGGCGACGGAACCGGCGGCGGCCGCGATGACCACCGCCTAGGGCTGGCCCGGTGTCTCCCGGTGGGCCTCATATCTCCCGGTGGGCCTCGGCGAGCAGCTGGTAGCCGGCGCCGTTGGCCCTGATGCCCGACTTCTCGTCCTCGGTCAGCTCCCGGCGGACCCTGGCCGGGACGCCGGCGACCAGCGAACCGGGCGGGACGACCATGCCCTGCGGCACCACCGCGCCGGCCGCGACCAGCGAGCCGGTGCCGATCCGGGCGCCGTTGAGCACGGTGGCGTTCATGCCCACCAGCACGTCGTCCTCGACGGTGCAGCCGTGCAGCACGGCGTTGTGGCCGACCGAGATCCGCTCGCCGACCACCAGCGGGAAGCCGGGGTCGGCGTGCAGGGTGCAGTTGTCCTGGATGTTGCTGCCCGCGCCGACGCTGATCGACTCGGCGTCGCCGCGCAGCACCGCGCCGTACCAGACACCGGCGCCGGCGGCGACGGTCACGTCCCCGACCACGACGGCGTTCGGCGCCACGAAGGCGCCCGGGTCGACGGCGGGCACCCTGCCCCCGACGGCGGCGATCAGCGGCTCTGCCATGTCTCGTCCTCCTGGTGACGGTGGGCCGTTCGCCCGCCGGTCAGCGTAGGGGGTGGGTCACGGCGCCGTGCGGGCGAGGTCGGTTCCGGCGGCCGCCGGCCGGGCTCCGCACAGCGCGGTCTCGATCACCTTGTTCCAGGCGGCGTTGACGGCGTCGTCCGGGGCGTCGTAGACGGTGGTGTTCGCGGCGAACTCGCGCCTGCCGTCCGGCGAGCCGAGCATCATCGTGCTGTAGCCGGGGATGCCGCCGGCGTGGCCCCAGAAGGAGCCGCAGGGGGTGTCCAGGCGCTGCAGCCCGAGGCCGTAGCTGCGGCCCTCGCCGTTGGCGGTGGTCTGCTGCATGGCGGCGAGTTCGGCCGGGCGCAGCAGGCGGCCGCCGAGCAGGGCGTCGAGGAAGGCGGTCAGGTCGGCCGTGGTGGAGACGCCGGCGCCGGAGGGGCCGGCCATCGAGGGGTTGAACAGGGTGACGTCCACCGGGCCGGTGTCGGCCTTGTAGTAGCCGTGGGCGTACCGGCCGGGGAGGAAGGGCGAGTCGCCGGGCATCCAGGTGCCGGTGAGGCCGAGCGGGCGGATGATCCGGCGGGTCACCTCCTCGTTCCAGCTGTGGCCGGTGAGCTTCTCGATGATCATCCCGATCAAGATGTAGTTGGTGTTGGAGTACTGCCAGTCCTGGCCGGGCGGGAAGGCGGACGGGTACCGGTTGGCGATGTCCACCAGGTCCTGGAGGCCGTAGTGCCGGAAGCGGCCGCCGTCGAGCCACTGCGGCCGCCGGAAGTCGAAGGCCTGGTCCTGGGTGTAGTCGGCGACGCCGCTGGTGTGGTTGAGCAGTTGCCGGACGGTGATCGCGGTGCTGTTGGGGACGACGCCCGGCAGCAGGCACTCCAGGCGGTCGTCGAGGTCCAGCCGGTGCTCGCCGACCAGTTGGAGCAGCGTGGTGGCGACGAAGGGCTTGGTGGCGCTGCCGATCCGGAAGGAGCCCCGGGGGTCGGCGGGCGCGCCGGTGGCGAGTTCGGCGACGCCGGTGGCGTTGCGCCAGACCACCCGGCCGTCCTGGCGGACGGCGGCGAGGGCGGAGGTCGCGTAGCCGGGGTCGGTCATCCCGGCGAGGGCGGCGTCGGCGGCCTCCCAGTCGGCACGGCCCTCGGGGGTCGCGACGGCGCCGGCGCGGACGGCGGCGGAGCCGTGCGGGCCTCCGCACCCGGCGGCGGCCGGACCGGCGG
>NZ_JBSHAP010000250.1:0-5099 GCF_053611565.1 Kitasatospora sp. NPDC054795 | reverse complement strand
CGCCGGGGTGCCGTCGGCGGAGGCGATCGCCGTGACGCCGAGCGTGGCGGCCGCGGCGACGGCACCGCCAACGAGCCAGCGGGACATGCGCTTTGCCATGAGTATTCCTCTTCGTTCGTTTGATGTTGCCCTGGTCGACAGATCGCCGGAATGGGACGAAGACCCCGGATGGCAGGCGAACCGACATGATGCGATGAAGCGTCATGAATGGTGGGAGCAGGGATTGAAGGCCACTTGACCACCCCTGTGACCATCGGCGGAAACCGCCCCATCGAACCAGATCGACTGAGCCCGCGCCAAGACCCTTTTTGCAGCTCAGGCAGGCAGGTTGTCACGATTTGGAATGCATTTGATCACATACTGACGGTGCGACACCTTTGCCGAATTATGAACCCACTGAGGCACTTTGACGCCTTGACCTCTCTTCAACCCTTTGACTTCGTGAGCGTTCTGTTGGACCGTCATTTATCGTGGGGATCTGCCGCGGCCGGATTCGGCCGATGTCGACAGTGGAGGTTTCCCGTGCGCCAATCGATATCCCGCTCACGACGGCGAGGGAGGGGAGGGCCGCCGCTGTTGGGCAGGCTCTCCCTGAGCCTGCTGCCACTGGCCCTCACGGCCGGACTGGTGGGGGCCGGCGTTCCGAGCGCCGCCGCAGGGGCGGTCGGCGGAGAGGTCCAGCCGAGCGACCGCCAACGCGCCGTTCAGGCGTGGCTCAACAGCGGCCCCCGGCTCCACGCACTCGCCGAGGCCGCGCTCGCGGGCTCCGACCAGGACGTGAAGCGCTTCCTGGACACCGAGTTCGCCGCGGCGCAGAACGCGGACGACCTGCTCACCGCCACCCAGATCTCCAGCGTGGGCGGGCCGAAGGTCCGCGAGGCCGCCGACAAGGCCATCGACGGGACGGCCGCGGACCGACGCGCCTTCCTGGAGGGCGGCTGGCAGTCGGCGCTCGACGCGGACCGGCGGCTGTGGATCACCCGGATCACCGACCCCGCGATGGGCGCCGGACGGAGTCTCCAGGCCGCGGGCGACGCCGCACTGCGCAGCAACACCAGTGACGACCTGCAGCGGTTCCTGACCGAGGGCCAGTTCCCTGCGAAGGACGCCGACGACCGGGTCAAGCTGGTCCAGATCCTGAGCTCCGGTGGCCCCAACGTCCAGGCCGCGGCGCGTCTCGCGCTGAACGGCACGATCCAGGACGTGCGCGACTTCCTCGCCGTCGGCCGGTACATCGCGCAGAGCCGTGACCAGGAGCGCGCGAGCATCGCGCAGCTGGCGCAGCAGGCCAAGGACGCGAGCGCCCAGGCGGCCCAGGAGACGGCCGCGGCCATCGAGGCCAAGGACACGGCGGTCCACGAGGCGCAGAAGGCCATGGAGGCCGCCGCGCGGGCCGCGTCCGAGACCCAGCAAGCCGGCAACGACGCGGCCAAGGCCACCGCCGCCGCGAACGACGCCGCCAGTGCGGCCGACCGCGCGGGTGCCGCGGCGAAGACGGCGATGGCGGCCGCCCGCGCGGCCAACGCGGGTGCACGCGCGGCCGCCTACGCGGCGTCGAACGCGGCCGCCGCGGCGGCAGGGGCCCAGCGCGCCGCGGCGAACGCGCGAACGGCGGCGGCCGCAGCGGCCGGTGACGAGACCAAGGCGCACGAGGCACGGGTGGCGGCGGACGCCGCCGACGCCGCGTCCAAGATCGCCGCGGACGCGAACGCCACGCTCGTCAAGGCGAACGAGGCTGCCAAGAGCAGCAAGGACGCGGCGGGTGCCGCGCTCAGCGCCAAGGGCAACGCCGATGCCGCGGCGGGCTCGGCCGAGCAGGCCGGTGCCTACGCGGACAGCGCGGGCGGACAGTCGGCGAAGGCCAAGCAGGCCGCGGCGGCGACGCGCCGCTCGGCCGCCGAGGCCGGCCGTGCCGCCGCCGCCTCCCAGCAACTGGCGGCCGAGGCCGTCACGAAGGCCGACGCGGCCGCGGCGCTCCTGAAGTCCGCGGGCGAGCACGCCGCCGCGGCGGCGCAGGCCGCCCGGGACGCCGCCGACCACGCCGGTCAGAGCAGCAACGCCGCGCAGGAGTCCACCGACCACGCGAACGCCGCCTCCGGCTTCGCCGCGGACGCCCAGGCCGCGGTCGACAAGGCCAACGAGATCCAGGACCTGGCCCGCCGCACCGAGGCCGAGGACCTGACCAACCGCACCGCGGCGGCTGTGGAGAAGGCCCGCAAGGCCAAGGCCGACCAGGCCGACAAGCAGGCGCAGACCGACCAGGCCGCCCAGGACGTCCAGAAGGCGAAGGCCGAGGCCGACCGCCTGGCCCAGCTGGCCAACCAGCCCGGCGCCACCCCGGCGCAGGTCGCCACCGACGGCCGCAAGCTCGCCCTCGTCTCCCGCAAGATGTCGAGCACCTGGGGATCCGCAGCAGCCGACGCGGCTCTCACCGGCAACGACGCCGCCGTGTTCTCCTACCTCAGGACGGGCCGCAAGCAGGCCGAGGAGCACGACGCCCGCGACCGAGCCACCAAGATCTACGGGGACTCGGAGAGCGACGGGGTCCGCACCGCCGCCTACACCGCGCTCCAGGGCACCACGGACCAGGTCAACGCCTTCCTGGCCAGTGGTCAGTTCGATGCCGCGGCACCGGAGAACCGGCTGACGATCACCCGCGTCAGCGACAGCGCCGGCCCGGCCGTCAAGGCCGCCGCGGACGCCGCGCTGCGGGTCAACACCCCGGCCGCGCTGCGGGACTTCCTCGGCAAGGGGCTGTCGGACGCGCAGGCCGCCGACGACCGCCTCGTCGCCACCCGGCTGGAGGACGCCCCGGACACCGAGCCCGAGCTCAAGGCCGCGGCCAAGGTGGCCCTCGAAGGCCCCGTCCAGGACCTGCGCACCTTCGTGGCCCAGGGCCAGTTCACCGCCCAGCAGAAGGACCGGCTCACCGCCGTCCACGTCGCCGATGTCAAGGGCCTGATCGCCGAGGCCACCGCCGCCGCCGCCACCGCCCAGAAGAACGCGGCCACGGCCCAGGCCGCCGCCGCCACCGCCCGCGGCGCCGCCGCCGAGGCCAACGGCTACGCCGCCCAGGCCCAGGCCTCGGCCAACACCGCCGCCGACTACGTCACCAAGGCCCAGGCCGCCGCCGACGCCGCCCAGGCCGACGCCGCCAGGGCCGCAGCGGCCGCCAAGAGCGCGAACGCCGCCAAGGCCTCCGCCAACCGCGACGCCGCCAAGGCCGTCTACTCCGCCAACCAGGCCGAGCGCTCCGCCCGGCAGGCTCGCTGGTCGGCGGCCGAAGCCAACGAGTCCGCGAGCGCCGCCCGCAGCTCCGCCGAGGCGGCCGGTCAGGACGCGACGGCCGCCCAGACCGCCGCCGACAACGCCCACGCGACCTACGAGACGCGGCGGGACGCCGAGGAGAAGGCCCGGCTCGCCAGGCTGGAGGCGGAGCGCAAGGAGGCCGAGAAGCAGGCCCAGGCCGCGCAGGAGAAGCAGGACTCGATCGCGGCGATCGAGGAGGAGATCAAGAAGGCGAAGGAGGACAGCGAGAACGTCAGCTACCTCTACCACCTCTTCTCCGAGAGCATCCACCTCACCCTCGACGTCATCGGCGGCGCGGGCGGCGTCATCGCCCCCGGCCTCGCCGACATCGCCGACCTCGTCAACTGCGCCTACTACGCGGTCGAGGGCAGGACCACCGAGGCGGTCACCTCCTGCATCGGCGCGATCCCCTTCATCGGCGACGGTGCCGCCGTCGCCAAGCTCGCCCAGTGGGCCAAGAAGTTCGGCTCCTGGGGCGAGAAGGCCGTCGAGTTCATCCAGAAGCTCGTCACCCGCGTTCCGCCGGTCTGCCCGCTGAACAGCTTCCCGGCCGGCACCCGCGTCCTGATGGCCGACGGCTCCGCCCGTGCCATCGAGACCGTCCAGGTCGGCGACGATGTCCTCGCCACCGACCCCACCACCGGAGTCACCGGTCCCCGCCGGGTCTCGGACACCATCTACACCCCGGACGACCGCGACTTCACCGACATCTCCCTGGGTGCCGGTCAGTCCCTGACCAGCACCGGCCACCACCCCTTCTGGTCCGAGAACCGGAAGCAGTGGACCGACGCCGCCGACCTCAGGACCGGCGACGACCTGCGCGACCCCGCCGGACAGCCCCGGCGCATCGAGGACGTCAGGAACTGGAACACCCTCCAGCCCGCCTACAACCTCACCGTCGACGAGATCCACACCTACTACGTGCTGGCCGGCGACCTGCCGGTCCTGGTCCACAACGCAACGAACTACTGCCCGAAGCGTCTCGCCCTCGGTCTCAGCGAAACCCTGGACGGCGAGGACCTGCTGGGCGCGTTCACCAAGCTCACCAAGTCGAAGTCGTTCATGAACTTCCCCGACGGCACGGACTGGAAGCAGACCGTCCGTGACGCGCTCACCCCGGGAAAGAACACCGAAATCGTCTTCAACCTCACCGGCATCGGGAAGGATCTGGCACGGGAGTGGGCCGCGGCACAGGAGGGGATGGCGGTTCCCGTGAAGCCCTTCACAGGCTGGGAGCTGGCCATGATCAAGGCTGCGCCGAAGGAGGTACGGGATCGCGTGAAGTGGTACCTGGACGGTGTAGAGACGACGAGCCCCTTCGACTGAGACGAGCCCTTCGCATGACCAACGGGATGACGTTCCTGGCAGGAATCGACAACCTGCCCCTGCGGACCGGGCGGGCCTTCCGCCCCTGGTCCTACTCGGTGTCGCACCGCTGCCTGGTGCTGCGGACCTGGGAGGACGAAACGAAGCCGGTCCTGGAACTGGAGTTCAAGAACGTCTCGGCGATGAAGCTCCGACGGAGCTTCGACGAGCTGCACGTGTCCGAGGCCGACGGGCGCCCCGAGATCGACGAGTTCGCGGGGATCACGGAGAACAACCGCGAGTTCTACCGGACCCTGCTGTTGTCCGACGGCACCCGCCAGGGGTTCGTCGTGTGCAGCCGCATGCAGCTCGTGAGCCTGTGACACGACTCCGTTGATCCCGAGGCGTGAAGGCGTCCTGCCGGTTCCGTCCGGCAGGACGCCCTTCCCGTCGGCCGTCGGCCCCCAACCCGGACCGGGGGGGCC
>NZ_JBSHAP010000249.1:0-5130 GCF_053611565.1 Kitasatospora sp. NPDC054795 | reverse complement strand
GGCGCCGACACCCCCGTCATCACCCTCGACGCCCGCCGCCGCGACAGCGCCAAGAGCGCCCTCATCACCCTCGTCGAACACGCCCTGCTGGCCCGGCTCCGCTGAGCGAGGGGGAACCGCCCGGCCCCGACGGTCCGTCCCCTGCAGCGGGCCGTCGGGGCCGCGATGCTTACCGGCCGGTGTCCTCCGGGGGCCCCGCGCAAGACCCGTGTATAAGCAGCGGATAACAGTTCGGTAGGCATTTTGTGATCAACAATGACTCAGTGTGGCGAATCCGCGTCACTCAGCGCCAGGTGACCACGGATTTGCTCCGCCATGTCGGTGAATGTCCGGATTGTTCCGGCGTGGGCGTCGGACTTCGGCTGTTTGTCCCCCATCCCCGCACGTGCTGAAATTCCAGCTACCCCTGGATGTCTCCTGCTCCGGCCCGTCCGGCGGAGGTCAGGGCACCGGGGTAGCGCTGGATTGATCCATGGCCGGCAGTCGGCCGAGAGGTAGTTGTCGAGTGAGGCGTAAGCAGCAACCCGCCCCGCAGCGGCGCTCCGAGCCCCGCCAGAGCGAGCCGAACGGTACCCAGGGGGATCCGGCCGGATTCTCCGCGTTCACTCCCACCGAGGAACGCCCCCTGGGCCCCTCCCCGGCCCCCGAGCCCCAGGGCACGCCCACGGCGCCCCGAAGCGGCGGTTCGTCGGGCGACGGCGGCGGCTCCAGCCGGTACGACTTCCTCCGCCCGCGCAACTGGCGCGTGCCGACCCGTCTGATCGCGATCCTGCTGATCCCCGTGATCATCAGTCTCGTCTTCGGCGGTCTGCGCGTGAACACCTCGGTCGACGGCTTCATCAAGGCCTCCCGCGCCGAGAAGACCGCGGAGCTGGCCAAGGCGGCGACCGAACTCGCCGAGGCGCTGGAGAACGAGCGCGACAAGACGCTCATACCCCTGCTCACCAAGCAGGACCCGAACAACGAGGTCACCAAGCGCCGCAACGACACCGACGCCGCGCTGAAGGCCTACAACGCCGCCTACGCCGCCTCGGACAAGTCCGGTGAGCTCCCCCGCCGCCACGAGGCCTTCCAGGCCCTGGTCCTCGACCTGGCGCACCTGCGGGCCAACGCGTACGGCCCCGAGCTGTTCGCCAGCGCCACCGCGAGCGCCTACTCGGTGATGCTCGCCCCGCTGCTGGCCTACGACAACTCGGTCGGCATCGGCTCCGCCAACGCCACCAGCAAGGGCCGCGCGATCTACGCGATGTCGCTGGCCAAGGCCTCCGCCTCGACCCAGCGCGCGCTGATGCTCAACCTGCTGGTCGGCATCTCGCAGAACGCCACCACGCGGTACGAGAACCAGGACGTGATCCAGCAGATCCTGGTCTCGGAGAAGCTGGAGCAGGTCTCCCTCAACGAGTTCAACACCGGCAGCGCCCCGGACGACGCCCGGAAGTACGCGGCCGCCCAGGTCGCCGTGGCCACCGCCCAGGAACGTTCGGCGTACAAGATGCCCAACGGCGCGGCGCCCACCATGCAGGGTCTGCTCCAGCTCGGCGCCGCCTACAGCCAGGCCGCCGCGGAGGGCCAGCTGAAGGGCAAGGCCGCCGCCGACGCCGCGTACGCCGAGGCGAAAAACGCCGGCCTGACCCCGGACAACTGGAACCAGGCCGCCAACACCCACATCCAGGCCCTGCGGAACACCGAGATCGCGCTGCTGGACGACGTCCTCGCCGAGTCCCGCGCCCTGAAGGACAACGCGCTCTACGACGCCATCCTCAACACGATCATCGTCGTCGCGGCGCTCATCCTGGCCGGCCTGCTCACCGGCTACGTGGCCCGCTCGATGATCCTCGGCATGCGCACCCTGCGCAGCGCCGCCCTGGAGATCGCCGACCACCGTCTGCCGGACCTGGTCGAGAAGCTCTCCAAGACCGACCCCGAGCGGGTCGACACCTCGGTGACCCCGATCCCGCTGCACGGCAAGGACGAGATCGGCGAGGTCGCCCGGGCGTTCGACCAGGTCCACCAGCAGGCGGTGGCGCTCGCCGCCGAGCAGGCCCTGCTGCGAGGGAACGTCAACGCGATCTTCACCAACCTGTCGCGCCGCAGCCAGAGCCTGATCCAGCGCCAGCTGGCGCTGATCACCGACCTGGAGAACAACGAGGCCGACCCGGACCAGCTGGAGAACCTCTTCAAGCTGGACCACCTCGCGACCCGTATGCGCCGCAACGGTGAGAACCTCCTCGTCCTCGCGGGCGAGGAGGCCGGCCGCCGCTGGAACACCCCGGTCCCGCTGGTCGACGTGCTCCGCGCCGCCGCCTCCGAGGTGGAGCAGTACGAGCGCGTCGAGCTCTCCGGCATCCCGGAGGTCGACGTCGTCGGCGCCGCCGTGACCGACCTCGTCCACCTGCTCGCCGAGCTGCTGGAGAACGCCACCTCGTTCTCCAGCCCGCAGACCCGGGTCCTGGTCAACGCGACCCGCCTGCCGGACGGCCGGGTGCTGGTCGAGATCCACGACAAGGGCATCGGCCTCACCGCCGAGGACTTCGCGGAGATCAACGAGAAGCTGGCCGAGCCGCCCACGGTGGACGCCACCATCTCCCGCCGCATGGGCCTGTTCGTGGTCGGCCGGCTCTCCCAGCGGCACGACATCCGCGTCCAGCTCCGCCCGTCCGGCGAGTCCGCCGGCACCACCTCGCTGGTCATGCTCCCGCCGTTCGTCACCCAGTCGGGTGCGGTGCCGGAGCCGGACGAGCAGTTCACCGTCTCCCGGATCTTCGCCGAGCAGGAGCCGACCGCCCAGTGGGCGCCGGACACCACGGCCCGCAGCGCCGCCGAGCTCGGCTTCGACGACCACCTCACCGGCATCGGCAACGCCGGCTCCAGCGGGTTCAGCCCGGCTCTGGAGTCCGTCCAGCGCTCGCAGCGCCTCGACCAGGTCCGCCGCGCGGCCCTGGAGGGCGGCCCGCAGGCGCCGGTGATGGACGCCGAGGTCGAGGAGGACTACCAGCAGGGCTACGACCAGTACGCCCCGCAGGGCTACGAGCAGCAGCCCCACGCCGACGACCGGTACGGCTACGACCAGGGCGGCTACCAGCAGGACGAGTACCAGCACGACGAGTACGCCCAGGACGGCTACGACCAGTACGCCCCCCAGGGCTACGAGCAGCAGGGCTACGCCGACGACCGGTACGGCTACGACCAGGGCGGCTACCAGCAGGACGGGTACGCCGACCAGTACGGCCGGCAGGCCGAGGAGTCCCCGGCCGACCACCCGTACGCCCCGGAGCCGCCGGCGCTGCCCGCCGCCGAGGCGCACACCACCCTGCCGTCCGGGCTGCCGCAGCGCCGCCCCGGCGAGCAGCTGGCGAGCGGTGGCCCCGCCGCCGCCCCGTCCGGCGCCGGCGCGTCCGGCGACGCCCCGAACTGGTTCGCGGGCGCCAAGGACACCTCGGCGTCCCCGACCCAGCGCGGCCACGACGTGTCCTCGCTCGGCGGATACGGCCCGACCGGCCCGACCGCCAGCACCGCCTGGCAGTCGCCGAACGACGGCGACTGGCAGCGGGCCGAGCAGCTGCGCGAGCCCAGCTCCAGCGGCACCACCGGTGCCGGTCTGCCGCGGCGCGTGCCCAAGCAGAACCTGGTGCCCGGCAACGCCAAGCCCACCCCGCAGGACGGGCCGCAGGTCTCCCGCAGCCCGGAGGAGGTCCGTGGCCGCCTCACCAACCTGCGCCGCGGTGTGGAGCAGGGCCGCAGCGCCGGTAACACCGGAAGCTTCCGGATCGACCCCGATCAGGCAGACCAGTCCGGCAACGGACAGAACCGGAGCACCGATCTCTTCGGCGGCTCGAACCACCAGGAGCGTTGAGTTGACTCAGATGAGCCAGGCCGCACAGAACCTGAACTGGCTGATCACCAATTTCGTGGACAACACCCCCGGGGTGTCCCACACCGTGGTGGTCTCCGCGGACGGCCTCCTGCTGTGCATGTCCGAGGGCTTCCCGCGCGACCGTGCCGACCAGCTCGCCGCCGTCGCCTCCGGCCTCACCTCCCTCACCTCCGGTGCGAGCCGGATCTTCGAGGGCGGCGAGGTCAACCAGACCGTGGTCGAGATGGAGCGGGGCTTCCTGTTCCTGATGGCCGTCAGCGACGGTTCCGCGCTCGCCGTCCTCGCCTCCCCGGACTCCGACATCGGCCTCGTCGGCTACGAGATGGCCCTGCTCGTCGACCGCGCCGGCGCCGTCCTCACCCCCGCTCTTCGCGCTGAACTCCAGGGCAGTCTCCTGCACTGACGGTTCGTCGGATACCGTCCAGGTATTCGAAGCACCTCCGCGTCCTTCCCGGGCCCGCTTCGGCGGGCTCGGGTTCGGACGTTGTACGGCCTTCGCACCACCGGCTCCGGACCTGCGCCGAAGCTCGCACCGCACCGCCGCACCCTGTGAGGAGAGGAACCGTGACACCGCCCGACGACCGCAGCGGCCAGTACGGCGTTCCGTACCCTGGCACAGGCCATGACGCCTTCGGAGCACCCGGCGTCGGCCACGGTCAGCAGTACGGCCGGCACCAGTACGGACAGCCCCAGCAGCCGTACCACCGCCCCGAAGAGCAGTACGGCCAGTACGACCAGTACGCCCGGCAGCCCTCGTACGGCGCCCCGGCACCCGGCTACCCGGCCCCGGCGCCCGAGCCGGCCCCCGGCTACCGGCCCGCCCAGGAGCCCGGCCACTACGAGGAGTTCGAGGACGAACCCGACTCCGGCCCGCTGATCCGCCCGTTCGCGATGACCGGCGGCCGGACCCGCCCGCGCTACGAACTCGCGCTGGAGGCCCTGGTCTCCGCCGACGTCGACCCGCAGCGCCTGGCCACCCTGCTCCCCGAGCACCAGCGGATCTGCACGCTGTGCACGGAGGTCAAATCCGTCGCCGAGGTGTCGGCGCTGCTCTCGCTTCCCCTGGGAGTGGCCCGCATCCTCGTGGCCGACCTGGCCGAGGCCGGCCTGGTCGCCATCCACCAGCCCGCTTCCGGCGGCGAAACCGGAAACCAGCCCGACGTCACGCTGCTCGAAAGGGTCCTCAGTGGACTTCGCAAGCTCTAACGCGGCCGCCCCCACCCGCGCCACCACCTCCGCGAAGATCGTCGTCGCGG
>NZ_JBSHAP010000248.1:0-5144 GCF_053611565.1 Kitasatospora sp. NPDC054795 | reverse complement strand
CTGGAGGCGGCGGGGCTGCCGGCGGACTTCGCGGAGCTGTTCTCGGTGATCCTGGACGGCCGCAACGCCTCGCTGGGCGACGGTGTGCGGCGGGCACTGGGGCGTGAGCCGCGGGACTTCGCCGACTACGCCCGCGAGGCCGCCGCCTCCGGCGTGTGGAACGCGTGAGCCGACCCGTCCGGGCGGCTCCGACCGGCCGCCTGCGGGCGGGCGTTGGTCGATAAATCCGAACGGACTCTGGAGGTCTGGTCATGACGGACGGTACGACGATCTGGTCGACCGAGCACGGGCTCCGCGCCCTGCCCGAGCAGCTCAAGGGCTTCGGCCTGATGCACGTCGCGATGCGCAGGGACGCGGCACGGCTGACCGCCGTGGCGCAGCGCGGTGCGGCGGGCTCCTCCGCGGCGCTCGCGGAGTGGTTCGGGCGGCTGCGCGCGGTGATCGACTGGCACCACCACAGCGAGGACGAGATCCTCTGGCCGTACCTGCGCGGCCGGGTGGCGGGCTTCGACGGCAGCGGGGTCCTGGAGGAGGACCACGAGGCGCTGGACGCCTCGATGCGGCGGGTGGCCGGGGTGCTGGGCTCCGGCCTGCGGGCCGAACTCCCCGAGGTGGCCCGGGCGTTCGAGAGCCTGGTGCGCGAGCACCTGCGGCACGAGGAGCCGGTGGTCTTCCCGGCGCTGGCCGGTCTGTCGGTGGACGAGTACCTGCGGGTCGAGCGCCGGATCATCGGGAGCGCGCCGACCCAGGTGATGACCTACCTCCAGCCCTGGATGTTCGACGGCGCGGACGCGGCCTCGGTCCGGGCGGTCTCGGCGACCATCCCGGCCCCGGTACGGCTGCTCGGGCGGACGGTCCTGGACCGGCGGTACCGGCGCGGCCTGGACCCGGTGCTCTGACGAGGCCGGGAACCTCGCCCCCGGACCCGGACCCGGACCCGGGCGCGGCAGCGAGGCACGCGGCACCGCGGCACGTGCCACCGCGGCACGCGCCCTGCCGGGGAACCGGGTTCCGGTTGTCGCGGTTTCGTTGCGCGGCTCGCCGCACCGTGGGCGGTGTCGAGTGTTCCACGTTCGCCGGCGCCGCACTGCGCGGAGCCGGAAGAGTGAGAGGGTCCTGGGATGCGTTCGGATCAGACCGCGGTTCCGCTGTCGTACACGGCGCCGTCGACCATCGGGGGTGTGGGGATGGGGAGTTCCGTGCAGAGCGTCGGACAGAGCAGGGCCGCGGGTCCGCTGCTGGTGGGTGCCACCGTCGCGATGGGCCTGATGGCCGGGCTGTTCTTCGCCTTCGACGTCTCGGTGATGCCGGGCCTGGCGGCCGGGGACGACCGTACCTACGTGACGGCGATGCAGCACATCAACAAGTCGATCGAGAACGGGCTGTTCGGCCTGGTCTTCGTCGGCGCGCTCGCGGCGACCGGCCTGGCGGCCTGGCTGCTGCACAAGGCCGGCCGGCGCCGGGCGGCGCTGTGGGCGGCCCTGGCGACGGCGCTGTACGTGGTGGCGCTGATCGTCACCATGGGCGTCAACATCCCGCTCAACAACGAGCTGGCGGCGGCCGGCGACCCCTCGCAGATCCACGACTTCGCCGCCGTGCGGGCCAGGTTCGCGGACAGCTGGGTGCCGGCGAACATGCTCCGCACGGCGCTCTGCGCCGGCGGGCTGCTCGCCCTGACCCGCTCCCTGGTGCTGCACGGCCGCGGCGGCCGCTGAGCCACGCCCGTCCTGCGCACCGCCGCTGTGCCCGTCCGCCTCGTGCGGGCGGGCACACGCGCGTTCCCCGGCCGTGCGCCCGCCCCTGCCCACGGGCCGACGGACCCGGTCGGTGCGCGGGGGCGTGCGCCGGTGCGCCGGGTCGGTGCGTTCTCCCAATTCAGTTGGTGAGACCCCGAGTTGGCGAACCGGCCGGATGTGGTGGAGCATAGGCCGGGCCCGGTCTGTTGCGGTGCGCTTGCGCCGCGGCCGAGGCACCGTTCGACTGCTGGGGGAGGAGGCGGTTCCGGTGAATCCGGCGGAACGTCCGTTTCTGGTCCGGGGGAAGGCGGTCCCCCTGGCCAGATACCTGGCGGAGGCGGACATCGAGGGCCTGGTGGCCTGCTCGTGCATCGGGAACGAAGTCAGCATCGACCTCGCGGACACCAGGATCCTGGTGAACCTGGTCGACGTCGCCGACGTGGTGCGGCTCAACTTCGACATGGTCCAGGACGGCCCGGCCAAGCCCCGCTCCTGGTCGCGCCGGCTGCCCGCCGGCACCGGCCCGCGCGAGATCGCGTCCCGGATAGCGCTGGACGTGCGGGCCCTGGAACGCGAACTCGCGCCGCTGCGGCTGCGCCCGCCCCGGGCGACGCCGACGGTGACGCCGCCGCGCCAGCACCGTCCGGGCTGACCACCCGGCGGGCGGGAACCGGCCCGGGTCCGGCGGCGGAGGCGCTGCCGGGCCCGGGCTCCGCGCTGTCCCGGTCGGACCGGCGGCCCCGTGGGGAGCGGAAGTCGCCTCCGGCCATCCGGAGTTCACCCTCCCACTTGTCGCGCGTAGAAACGTTCTTCCGCCGTATGTCTGGCCGTTGCCCGATACGCCCGGTAGGGATCTGGTGGCGCTGTTAGAACCGCAGCGCCCGACCTTTCTTGTCCGTGGTCACACCGCCGGGCCACGAGCCCGGACGGTGGTCAGGAGGAAGCCTCATGCGGAGCACCTTGAACCCCCGGATCACCCCGGGAGCGGCGCGAGTGCGGCGCCGGACGTCGGCGGCGGCCTCCGCCGCGGCCGTGGTGGCGGCGCTGGTGGCGCTGCCCGGCGGCGTGGCGCAGGCGGCCTCGCCCGACATCGTGATCAGCCAGGTGTACGGCGGCGGCGGCAACTCCGGTGCCCCGTACGCCAACGACTTCGTCGAGCTGTACAACCGCGGCACCACGCCGGTGTCGGTCACCGGTTGGACGGTGCAGTACGCCTCGGCCACCGGGTCCAGCTGGTCGCGGACCACCCTCTCCGGGACGATCGCGCCCGGCCACTACTTCCTCGTCCAGGAGGCCGCCGGGGCCGGCACCGGCGCCGCGCTGCCGACGGCGGACGCCACCGGCACGATCGCGATGTCCGCGACCTCCGGCAAGATCGCCCTCGTCACCAACGGCACGGCGCTGACCTGCGCCACCGGCTGCGCGACCCAGGCCGGGGTGAAGGACTTCGTCGGCTACGGCACCAGCGCCGGCTCCTCCGAGGGCTCGCCGACCGGCAACCTGTCGAACGGCACCGCGGCCCTGCGCACGGGCGGCGGCGCCACCGACACCGACAACAACGCGACGGACTTCGCGATCGGCTCGCCCGCGCCGCGCAACTCCTCCACCGGCGGGGGCGGAAACCCCGGCGGCACCCGCATCCACGACATCCAGGGCGCCGCCCGGGTCTCCCCGCTGGCCGGCAGCGCGGTCAGCGCCGTGCCCGGCGTGGTGACGGCCGTCGGCCCCAACGGCTTCTGGTACCAGGACCCGCAGCCCGACAACGACCCCGGCACCAGCGAGGGCATCTACGTCTACACCTCCGGCGCGCCCTCGGTCGCGGTCGGCGACTCGGTCACGGTGAGCGCCACCGTCAGCCAGTTCCGCCCGGGCGGCACCGGCGGCACCACCAACCTGTCGATCACCGAACTGACCGCGCCCGCCGTCACGGTGGTCGCCCACAACGCGCCGCTGCCCGCCGCCACCCTGGTCGGCCAGGGCGGGCGGGTGCCCCCGTCCGCGGTCATCTCCGGCGTCACCTCCGGCGACGTCGAGACCGCGGGAAACTACCAGCCCGCCACCGACGGCCTGGACTTCTGGGAGTCCCTGGAGGGCATGCGGGTCGAGATCGACGACGCGGCCGTGGTCGGCCCGACCAACAAGTACGGCGAGCTCTCCGTCGTCCCGCAGGGCAGCGGCACCCGCACCAACCGGGGCGGCATCCTGCTGCAGGCGAACGACGGCAACCCGGAGCGGGTCGTCCTCGGGAAGGCGCTCGCCCCCACCCCGACCGCCAACGTCGGCGACACCCTGACCGGCGCCACCGTCGGCGTGCTCGACTACGCCTTCGGCAACTTCACCCTCCAGGTCACCGCGACCCCGACGGTCACCCCCGGCACCACCACCCCCGAGGTCACCGCCGCGCCGACGGCCGGCCAGCTCGCCGTCGCGACGTTCAACGTGGAGAACCTCGCCCCGTCCGACCCGCAGAGCAAGTTCGACGGCCTCGCGGCGGGCATCGTCACCAACCTGCGCTCGCCCGACCTGGTCGCCCTGGAGGAGATCCAGGACAACAGCGGCGCCACCAGCGACGGCACGGTGAGCGCCACCCAGACCCTGGCCAAGCTCACCGCGGCCGTCACCGCGGCCGGCGGGCCCTCCTACTCCTACCGCGAGATCGACCCGGTGGACGGCCAGGACGGCGGGCAGCCCGGCGGCAACATCCGCCAGGTCTTCCTGTACCGCACCGACCGCGGCCTCTCCTTCACCGACCGCCCCGGCGCCGGCTCCACCACCGCCGACTCCGTGGTGAACGCGGGCGGCACGCCGCAGCTGGCCTACTCGCCCGGACGGATCGACCCGGCCAACGCGGCGTTCAACTCCAGCCGCAAGCCGCTGGCCGGTGAGTTCCGCTGGAACGGCAAGCCGGTCTTCGTGATCGCCAACCACTTCAACTCCAAGGGCGGCGACCAGCCCCTCTTCGGCCGCTACCAGCAGCCGGCCCACCCCTCGGAGAGCCAGCGCCACGACCAGGCGACCGTGGTGAAGGACTTCACCGACCGGATCCTGGCCGTGGACCCGAAGGCCTCGGTCATCGTGCTCGGCGACCTCAACGACTTCGAGTTCTCGCAGACCGCCGACATCCTCACCGCCGGCGGCTCGCTCACCGACCTGCCGCGCACCCTGCCGCTGCCCGAGCGCTACACCTACGTGTACGAGGGCAACTCGCAGGTGCTGGACCACATCCTGATCTCCGGCGCGCTCGCGGCCACCGCGTACAGCTACGACATCGTGCACATCAACAGCGAGTTCAGCACGCAGCTCAGCGACCACGACCCGCAGGTGGTGCGCATCCCGCTGCCGTAGCGGGCCCGACGAACGGTGCCGGTCTCCCCAGCACGTGGGGGAGACCGGCACAAGGAAGGGAGC
>NZ_JBSHAP010000247.1:0-5215 GCF_053611565.1 Kitasatospora sp. NPDC054795 | reverse complement strand
TTTCCGTGCCGCGCCCCGGCGCCGGGCGGCCCCCCCCCCCGCGGGGGCCCCCCCCCCCGCCGGCGTCTGCGGAGCCCGTCGGCCGCTCCGTCGGCAGGTCCGTCGGCCGTTCCCGTCAGCGGGGCCGGTCCGCGGGCCCCGTCGCCGTCCAGGAGGCCTCGTCCGCACCGAGCACGGTGAACCGGCCGAGCAGGCCCGCCAGTCCGCCGGCCTGTTGCACCGGCGGGCTCCCCGCGGCCGTCCCGTTGGCGCAGAGCCGGACGCCCTTGTCGACGCGGCACACCGGGGTGCCGCCGTCCGGCCTGCCGTCGACGAACACCCCGAAGCTCTCCGGCTGGGCGGTGACGCTCAGCCACTTCCCGTCGACGGTGTACGACAGGATGGCGCTCCACGGGGGCTCGGTGTCCTTCGAGGGCCGGTGGATCTCGATGTTCCGCGGCTTGAGCTCGGCGGGCACGCCGGTGGGCCGCACCGGGAACGGGACGTCCCGGCCGCCGAACTCGACGCCGGCCGCGACCCTGAGCAGGTCCTCCTTGACCTTCGCCCCGATCCAGAGCGTGGCCGTCAGTTCGGCCCAGCGACCGGAAGCGGTCGTCCAGCGCAGGCCGACCGGGACTCCCGACGCGTCGGTGACCAGCCACTGGGCCTCCCGGCCGGCGACCGCGGGTGCGGCGGCCGTGTGCACCCCGGGGGCGAGGGACTCGCCGGGGCCGCGCAGCAGTTCGAGCTTCAGGGCGGGGACGGCGTTCTCGACGGCGGTCGTGGTGGCCGCGGTGGTGACGGACCGTCCGTCGCTGTTCGCGTAGCCGACGGCCGGTCGGGCCAGCCACGGCGGCAGCCAGCCGAAGCGGGCCTCGGCGCTCAGCGGGCCGGTGGACGCCGTCGGCGTCGGGGCGGCGGTCGGGGACGGCGTGGGCGAGGCCGGGGAGGTCGGCGCGGGGACGGCCGGTGCGGGAGGCCCGCCGGCCGGGCGCAGCAGCAGCACGCCGGCCAGCACGGCGGCGGTCGACCCGGCCACCACGCCGATCAGCGCCTGCCGGCGGCGGCGCAGCCGGACCCGCCCGCGGGCGATCACCGTCGAGGTGTCGAGCGCGGCGGGCGGCGCCGGGGTCTCGGCGAGGGCGCCCAGCCGGGCGGTGAGATCACGCTGCTCGTGCGTCCTCATGACGTCCTCTCGGCGGTGGTGGGGCGAGCGGCGAGCGTCGTCCGGAGGGTGGCGAGAGCGCGCGAGGTCTGGCTCTTCACATTGCCCGAGGAGCAGCGCATCGCCTCGGCGGTCTGATCGACCGTGAGGTCGCAGTAGTACCGGAGCACCACGGTGGCTCGCTGCCTGGGCGGCAGCGCGGCCAGCGCCCTGCGCAGGTCGAGCTGGACGTCGAGGTCGGCGGCCACCGAGGCGACGTCCACCGGCGTCGCGGTCCGCGACGTCCGCCGCCACCAGGACGAGCGCTGCTCGGCGAGGAAGGTGTTGACCAGCACCCTGCGGGCGTAGCCGTCCAGGTTCTCGACCCGGCCGGCCCGTGACCAGTTCACGTACAGCTTGGTCGCGCACTCCTGCACCAGGTCGTCGGCCCGGTGCCAGTCCCCGCACAGCAGATAGGCGACCTTGCGCAGCCAGCCGCTCCTGGAGGCCACGTACTCCGTGAACTCCGCGTCGCGCGTCCGCTTCGCCATCCGCACCCCCTCTCGTCGTGGTGGCGACGCACAGCCGCGCCGTCCGCCGCTCTAATGCGGGCACCGGCCGGAAGGTTGCACGCGCGGCGCGCACGTAGGCTTTCCGGCATGCCCAACGGCCGGTACTCGCTCCACGACCCTCATGACCACGTCCCGCTCGGGGAGGAGCGCTTCAGCTGCGCGCCCGGGGCGGCCGGGTGGCGGTACGTCTCCAAGACCTACGCGCCGGACGGCCGGGTGCTCGGCAGCACCGACCTCACACTGGACTCGCGCGCCCGGCCGCTGCGGATGGAGCTGCGGGCCGGGGGCTGGCAGGTGCGCGGCGGAGCGGTGGACGGGGTGGCCTGGGTCCGCACCGACGCGGCCGACCCCGGCGGCGAGCACGCGGCGGAGGGCCACGACCGGGCGCACGCCTTCACCGGCCGGTCGCCGGGCTTCCTGGTCGCCACCGCCCGGCTGCTGAGGCTGGGGGAGGGGGCGAGCGCGCGGGTGCGGCTGGTGGCCTTCACCGAGCCGGTGCTGGCTCCGCGCACCCTCGACCAGGGGTGGCTGCTGGAGGGCGTCGACACCCACGAGACGGATTCCGGGCCGCTGCTGGTCGAGCGGTACCAGGTGGCGGACCTGGAGACGGGCGAGCAGCAGGTGGTGCACCTGGCGGGGGACGTGGTGCTGGCGGCGGAGGGGATCGAGCTGGAGGAGCTGGCGTCGCCGCCGAACGCCTGGCGGGTGGGGGCGGAGGAGGAGTAGCGGTCCGGTAGGGCCCTGGCGGCCCGGCCGATCCGGCTCGGCCCGGCCCGGCTCAGGCGGGCGGGGCGAAGCCGGTGTCGGCGGCGGGCTTGTCGAGGGACGGAGCCGCCGGGACCGGGGGCGATGCCGGGGGCGAAGCAGGGGCGGCGGGCGGTACGGGCACCGGCGGTGCGGTGGGTGCGGTCGGTGCCACCGGTGCGGGCCGCTGCGCCGGCAGGCCGAGGACGCGGACGGGTCGTCCGTCGGCCGTGACCGTCGGAGCCGGCGCGGGGACCGGACCGGAGGCCGGACGGGGAGCGGGCACCTGGGCGGGCCACCGTCCGGCCGCCCACAGCTGCTCCTGGGCACGCATCCACTCCCGACGCTGGCGCTCGGTGAGCACCGCGCCCAGGTACGCCGCCGGGTGCAGCCCCGGCGCGATCGGGTGGCCGGTCCGGGCGGACAGGTCCTCGGCGAGCCGGGTGGACATCCGGAGCATCACCGCCGGATCCAACTGGCCTGCCCGGCCCAGCAGTTGGCGGATGGCCAGCCAGAGCGGCTCGGGTACGGCGGACAGGTCCATCGCGACCAGCTCGTGGCCCATCGCCTGCAGCAGGTGCGGGTGGACCGGCGGCAGCGGGGAGGCGGAGCCGCCCGCGCCCGGGGTGCGCTCGCGGACGACCACCGTCCCGGCGAAGATGTCGCCCAGCCGCTTGCCGTCCGAGTGCACCACCGAGGTGATCACGGCCGGGGCGCCGGTCAGCACGATCATCTCGAAGAAGCCGACCAGCCCGCGCACCAGCGAGTGCCGGAACCGCACCGGCCCGCCGTCGGTGCGCACCACCCGCAGGCCGAGCGCGGCCTTGCCGAGCGAACGGCCGCGGGTGAGGGTCTCGACCATCACGGGCACGGCCACCAGGAAGAACACCATCAGGCCGATCATCGTGGCGGCCAGCGCCGCGCCGTCGAGCCCGATCAGGGCGAGGCTCAGCAGCAGCGTGAACACCAGCAGGGCCGCGAACTCCACCAGCAGGTCGATCACGATCGCCAGGGCCCTGCTCGGAAGCTTCGCCGTCCGGAGGCCGAGAACGACCGCCTCACCCGTCACCAGGTCGCTCAAGACACCTGTCCGTTCACGTTCTTGGAGCCCGTACGGCTCGCCCATGGAGATCCGCTCCTGGGAGTGCGGCAGTGCCGGGGGAGGGAATCACCCCGGATCGGCCCCCCTGACCCGCTCTCCGCAGTCTGATCCGCAGCCGCAAACATACGGGGCCCGGTGGGCGCACGGGAAGTGAGATCCCGGCGGCCGCGGCGGCGGCCGCTGCTGGCATGCTGGGCCGCACGTGTCCGCCCGGACCCGCCGCCCGCCCGGACGCGCCCGCCCGCGCACGCACGTCCGCGCCCGCCGCCGATCATGGAGCCGCCGAAATGGACCTGGACGTCTTCGTCGCCACCCACCAGGGGGAGTGGGCCCGGCTGGACGCCCTCGCCCGCCGACGCCGGCTCGGCGGGGAGGAGGCCGACGAACTGGTCACGCTCTACCAGCGCGCCACCGGACACCTCGCCAAGGTCCAGGCCGCCGCGCCCGACCCGGCCCTGGTGAGTCGGCTGACCGGGCTGGTCTCGCGTGCCCGCAGTGCGGTCACCGGCGCCCGGACCAACGGCTGGCAGGACGTCGCCCGCTACTACGCGGTCAGCTTCCCCGCCGCGCTCTACCGCGCGCGCCGCTGGTGGGTGCCGGTGGCGATCGTGTCCATGGTGGCCACCGCACTGCTCGCGTGGTGGATGGCCACCCACCCCGAGGTCCGCAACAGCCTGGTCGCCCCCGAGCACCTCGACGAGCTGACCCGCCCCGGCGGCCAGTACGAGGCGTACTACTCGGACCGGCCGGCCAGCTCCTTCGCGGCACAGGTGTGGACGAACAACGCCTGGATCGCCGTGCAGTGCCTGCTGTTCGGGATCGCGCTGGGCGTTCCGGTGCTCTACGTGCTGTGGACCAACGTGGTGAACCTCGGCATCGGCGTAGGGCTGATGGCCTCCGCCGGGCGCCTCGACGTCTTCCTCGGCCTGCTCATTCCGCACGGTCTGCTGGAGCTGACCGCGGTCTTCGTGGCCGGCGGCCTCGGGCTGCGCCTCGGCTGGACCGTGATCGACCCCGGCCCGCGCACCCGCTCGGTGGCGCTGGCCGAACAGGGCCGCGCGATCATCGGCATGTCGATCGGCCTGGCGACGGTCCTGGCCGTCTCCGGTGTCCTGGAAGCCTTCGTGACCCCGTCCGGCCTGCCGACCTGGGCCCGTATCTCCATCGGTGTGCTGGCCGAGGCGGCTTTCCTCCTCTACGCCCTGGTGCTGGGCCGAAGGGCCGCCGAGGGCGGGGAGTTCGGTGATCTGGAGGCGGCCGACCGGGCGGACCTCCAGCCGGTCGCGGCCTGAGCCGATGTGATCAGCAGGCCCCTGACCTGCTAGTCTTCCTCTCGTCCGGCCAAACCATTGACGTGGCGAGGGTGGGCTAGTAGGTTTGAACGGTTGGGACTGACTGGACAACGGTCGGTTCCGGGCGTTAGTGTCTACGACACCGCCGAATCGAGGCGAGTGCATTTCACGAAATGCGCACCCTCCGACGAAGCAAATCCCACGGACTGAGCACTCCGAAAGCCTTGATAGGCTTCGGAACGAAGTTCGCAGGAAATCCCGCCAGCGGGAATCGGATGAATGAAGCCCCGGTAAACGGAGCGGAAAACATCTGGTAAGCTGGAAACACGAAAGAACGAAGCCCGGAGGGTCCGCTGGAAGGCGGTCCGAAGGAAGCGTCCGT
>NZ_JBSHAP010000246.1:0-5245 GCF_053611565.1 Kitasatospora sp. NPDC054795 | reverse complement strand
GACTCGGCTCGACGGCACCGACCGGCCTCGTCACCCGAACACGCACCCGCCCGGTCGGCCCGCACGGCAGCACGAACCACTCCGACGTGGTGCCGAACGGATCGCCCTCGTCCTCGTCCGCGCTGATGCTCGGCAGGCTGTCGAGAGCGAGGAACGAGAGGTCCGGCAGTTCGTCGGCGGACCGGCCGGCCCGGGCGTCCAGGAACTCCTGGAGCGCCCGGTCGAGCACCGGTCGCCGGTCGGACAGGGGGGTGGGGTCGGACAACTCTCTGCTCCTGGCTTCGGTCGACGGGCACGGTGGCTCCGTGTGTGCCCCGGCCGTGGTGGCCTGGTCGTGCCCTGCGGCGGGCGGCCGGCTCCTCAGCTGGCTTCGTCGTACGGGCGTGCCCGCCACTCGCGCGGCGGGACGCCGTAGGCGGCGCGGAAGGCCCGGCTGAAGTGCGCCGGGTTGGCGAAGCCCCAGCGCTGGGCGACGGCCGACACGGTGGGCGCGGTGCGGCCGCGCCGGGCCAGCTCGCGGGCGCAGGCGTCCAGGCGGAGCCGCTGGACGAGGCGGCTCACCGTCACGCCCTCGTCCTCGAAGAGCCGGTGCAGGTAACGCACGGAGATGTGGTGGGCCCGGGCGATCCGCTCGGGCGACAGGTCCGGGTCGCCCAGGTGGCGGTCGATGTACTCCCGCACCCGCCGGACCAGGTGGGCGTTCCGGGCGCCCGGCCCGTCGGCCTCCCCGGCCGGCACCAGCTGGGCGATGAGGGTGCTGAACAGGCCGGCGACACTGCCGGCCAGCCGGACCCCGACCGGGTCGGGGTAGGAGTGCGCGGAGGCGGCGAGAACACCCAGGAAGGGCAGGATCACCGGTCCGCACCCGTCGGTCGGGCCGACGGCCGTCGCGGAGGCGTGCCGCAGGTCGCGCTCCGGGACCCCCAGCAGGCGGCGCGGCACGTGGAACAGATGGGTGCGGAACCGCTCCGGGTAGTCCACCGCGAACGGGCGCGCCGTGTCGTAGAGGACCAGCCCGCCCGGCGGCACCTCCGCGCGGCGCCCGTCCTGCTCCAGGACGGCCCGGCCCGATACCTGCACGCCGATCCCGACCTGCGGCTCGCTGTGCGGCATGCGCGCGATCAGCGCCGCCGTGCGGGAGAGCCGGGCCGCGTCGGCCTCCAGCGTGGAGATCCGCACGTACCCGAGGCGGTGTGACTCCAGGAGTCCGTCGAACGGCCGCCCGGTGAGCGGGCGCACCTCCAGCGGCACCAGCGACCGCGACACCGCCCCGCTCCAGAAGGCCGCCTTGTCGCGGTCCGCGACCGACGCCGTCGTCACCCGCAAGCCCATCTGACCGTCCTTCCGCCGGAGTCCTGCGCACTCTCAGCGTGGCCCGCGGGCGCGGCGGGCCGGTAGGTCATCTGACTGTCGTCCCGGGGCGGTGCGCCGGGAAGCCCGGCGGGGTGGCCGGGGTAAGCCGGCCGGGCGGACGTTTTCCCAGATCAGCCGCCGTCGAGGGCGTGGGCGAGCGCGGCCCGCGTGGTGATGCCGAGCTTGGGGAAGATCTTGTAGAGGTGAGCCCCGACGGTACGGGGCGACAGCCGGAGCTGCCGGCCGATCTCCTTGTTGGTCAGGCCGGTCGCGGCCAGCCGGGCGATGCGCAGCTCCTGGCCGGTCAGCCCGGACGGGTCGGCGGCCGGTCCGTCCTGCGGCAGCGCCACGGAGTCGCCCGCGGCCCGCAGTTCCTCCTCGCACTGCGCCGCCCAGGGGGTGGCCCGCAGCCGGCGGAACACGTGGTGGGCCGCGCGCAGCGTCTCCCTGGCCCCGGGCCGGTGGCGGCGGCGCAGCCACGCACCGTGGGCGAGCCTGAGCCGCGCGAGGTCGAACACCCACTGCTCGGCGCCCGGTACCGCGTACGCGGCGAGGTAGGCGGCCTCGGCCTCGGGGTCGTCCGCGGCCAGCGCGGTGGCGGCCGCGCACAGGAAGGCGTGGCGTCCGGAGATCTCCGCCGAGCGCGCCGCGGCTCCGGCCGCGAGGTGGGCGCGGGCCTCGTCGAGGCGTCCGGTGTGCACGGCGGCCGTCACCAGGTCGAGGACCAGCGTGTGGTGCCACGGCTGGCCGCCGGGCAGGCGCCCGGGCGGGGTGAGTTCGCAGAAGTGCGCGTACGCCTCCTCGTAGCGCCGGTGGGCAAGCGCGGCCAGGCCGCGCAGATGGGTCAGGCGGTCGAGGACGTACCGCATCCGGGCGCGCGTGGCGACCGGCCCGATGGTCCGCTCGATCTCCTGGAGCCCGGCCACGTCGCCCCGGCCGGCCAGGAAGTGGGCGTAGTACTGGCGGAACATCAGGCCGTTCGTGTGGTAGCCGAGCTCGTCCGCCTCCTCGGCCTCGCGCAGGCAGACGGCCGCCCGGTCCCAGTACCCGAGCAGGTAGTCCTGGTGGGCCTTGGCCTTGGCGACGGAGCCCTGGGTGGCGTAGCCGTGCAGCCCGGAGAAGCGCTGCCACAGACCGCTGTCGGGGCTGTCGAGCGCCGAAGCGGTCCAGAGCAGGAGCCAGGCCGCGCCGGCCTCCTGCTCCTCGGTCATGCCGTCGGCGGTCGCCAGCAGGGCGGCGGCCGCGTCCGGGACCGGCTCGGTCCAGGCCCGCAGACAGAGCCGGCCCACGTCGGAGACGTCGTCCCGGTGCCGTTCCAGGGCGCGCCAGGCCCAGGGGTCGTCCGTGTACGTGGCGGCGAGGAGCAGCTTGAACCAGGCCTGTTCGACCAGCCCGCCGAAGGCGTCGGCGCCCGGCGCGGTCAGCGCGTCGAGGGCCGCGGGCAGCAGCGCGGCGGAGGACTCGAAGTCGACGCGGTGGCTCTGGTCGGCGTAGACCACCGCGTACGAGAACAGCGGGGCGATGTCCTGCGGGACCGTGCTGCTCCTCAGTTCCTCCACCAGGGCCGCGGTGTGGCGCAGCTGCCCGCCGCGGGCCGACATCACGGCGGCCCGGGTGAGCCTGCGGACGCGGTCGCAGGAGCTGGGGCTGAGGACGGCGGCGCGTTCCAGCAGGAGGGCGCCCTCCGCCTCGCCGCCCCGGCGGGCCAGCTCGTGGCCGGCCTCCTGGAGGCGGTGCGCGAGGTCCTCGTCGGGCAGCAGGGCGGCGGCCGCCTCGTGGACCAGTCGCCGGGGGTCCTCCGGTGCGAGGGCCTCGGACAGCGCGCGGTGGGCCTCCCGGCGGGCGGTGTCCGAGGCGGCGGAGACGACGGCGGTGCGCACCAGGGGGTGCCGGAACACGAGCTGTCCGGCCGGGTCGAGCCGGGCCAGGCCCTCGGCCTCGATCCGTTCCAGGATCTCCCGCGCGTTCTCGTCCGCGAGGGCGCGGAGCCACTCGGTGCTACCGGAGTCCGGGCCGGTGGCCAGGGCGCCGAGCAGCAGCAGGCGGCCGACCTCCGGCGTCACCGTGCCGAGCCGTTCGGCGAACATCCGTTCCAGCTTCCGTCCCAGGGGCAGCCGTTCGGGCAGCGGGGCGGCTCCCCGCTGCTGGGCGTCCGCCAGCTGGCGCGGCAGTTCGACCAGCGCCAGCGGGTTCCCGGCCGCCTCGGCCAGGACGCGCTCCCTGGCGGGTGCCGCGAGTTCGGGGTAGCGGGTGCCCAGCAGCAGGGCCGCGTCCTCGCGGGGCAGGGCCGGGACGTCGACGGCCTCGGCCGACCAGGTCTGGGCGGCCGGTCCGTTCGCGCGGCTGGCCCCGACGATCACCACCGGCAGCTCGGCGCACCGCCGGTGCAGGAAGGCGAAGACGGTCGCGCTCGACGAGTCGATCCAGTGCAGGTCGTCCAGGACCAGCAGCACGGGGGCGGTCCGTACCGCCCGCTCCAGCAGGGCCAGTGTCGCGGCGCCGACGGCGAAGCCGCTCGGAGTGCCGGAGCGGATGCCGAACGCGCTGTCCAGGGCCTCGCGCTGATGCGCGGACAGCGCGTCGGAGTGCTGGAGCAGCGACCAGAACGCCTGGTGGAGGGCCCCGAACGCGAGGTCCGTCTCCGCCTCCGTGCCGACCGCGCGCAGGACGGTGAACCCGCGCTCGCGCGCCAGTCGCTCCACCCAGGCCACCAGCGTGCTCTTGCCGACACCGGCGTCGCCGCGCATTAGGACGGTGGACCCGCTCGCGCCGTCCACGGCCTGGACCAGCGCCGCGGTCAGCAGTCCCGTCTGCCGCTGCCGCCCGACCAGGACCGGAAACCGTCTGTCCTCCGCCACTGGTTCCTCTCCCTCGGGCCGGCCGATCCGCTCACCGGGCATCCCAGGCTACCGCCCGCCGGAACCACCGTTCCGCTGCCGGTACGGGCCCGGACCCGGCGGCCCGGACCCTCGACGGGCACCGTCACCGGCGGTCCCCGCGCTGCTGCCGCCGGGGCGGGGTCGGGGGCGGGGACGGAACCGTCCCGGTCACTCGCGGTAGAGCAGCACGGTGAGCGCGGCCAGCACGGCGCTGGCGACCAGGGCCCAGGCGATCTGCCCGTGCAGGACCAGCAGCGCACCGGGGACGGCGCCGGCGAGCATGGTGACGACGGAGAGGATCTTGCGGCGCTGGCGGGGGGCGGTGCCCCCGGCCGGGCGGGAGTCGGCGGCCAGGCCGGTCAGGGTGAGGGTCAGCACGGTGGTGGTGAGGTCCGGTACGCCCAGGCCCCGCACGGTGGCGTTGCGGATGCCCATCGCCAGGGCGAGCAGGGCGATCACCGCGTACTGCGCGAACCCCTCGGGGCTCCGCACGAAGAGGACGGCGGCGGCCGCGGCGTGCAGCACGGCCTCCAGGACGAAGGCCGCGCGCAGTCGTGCGGGGCGCCGGGTCGCGCCCTGTCGGGTGGCGATCCGGCCGGCCACCCCCGCGCCGAGGAGAAAGGCCGCGAGGGAGGTCAGGGAGCCGACCACGGAGAAGCCGGGCGCTCCGGCGAGGGCGAAGGCGACGACCACGACGTTGCCGGTCATGTTCGCGGTGAAGACGTGGCCGAGGCCGAGGTAGCTGACGGCGTCGATCAGGCCGCTGACCAGGGTGAGGGCGAACAGGGCCAGCGCCAGCGGGTGGCGGTCGTGGATCTGCGGTCCGGACGGCTGCGGCGGCGGGGGTGTGGTCACGACGGCTCCTCGTACGGAAGGGGGCTGCGGGCGGGGGGGGGGGGGGCCGCGCGCCCGCGGCGGCCCCCCCCCGCGCCCCCCCCCCCCCCCCCCCCCCCCCCCCCCAAAAAAAAAAAAAAAAACAACAACAAAAACACAAAAAAAAAAAAAAAGAAAAA
>NZ_JBSHAP010000245.1:0-5656 GCF_053611565.1 Kitasatospora sp. NPDC054795 | reverse complement strand
CCACCCTCACGGGTGGCCGGCCCCGGTGCCGGGCGCCGACGTCTTTCGGCGGGTGGCGGCACGCCCTCGGGGGCCGGTTCGGGGGCCGACCGGCCCCGGCGGCGCCCGGTTTCGGACGCCTTGTCGGACTGCGCACACATCTTCGAAAGAAGGCGCCGCCCTACCGGCACAAGGCCCGGTATGGTCTGGGGTAACCGTGGACGCGGGGTATCGGAGTCCCCTGCGCGAGGAGCCCCCAACGTGCTGATCACCCATGACACCGAGTGCGCGCTGAGCCTCCTCGTGGAGCTGCTCAACACCGCACCCGAGGTGTGCGGCGCCGAGCGGCTGCCGGACGTCGCCGCGCTGGACGCCTTCGTGGTCCGCCGGGAGATCAGCGAGATCGACTCGCTGACCGAGGACGACCTGCGGCGGGTGCACGAGCTGCGCACCCGGCTGCGCGAGGTGTTCGCGACGGAGTCCACCGCGCAGGCCGCGGAGCTGGTCAACTCCATCGTCGCGGCCGCCGGGACGACGCCCCGGCTGACCAACCACGACGACCACGACTGGCACATCCACTACTTCGCACCGCACGCCGCCCTCGGTGACCACCTGGCGGCCGAACTGGGCATGGCGCTGGCCCTCATCCTCATGGCGGGCGAGCGGGAGCGGCTGCGCCGCTGCGAGGCGCCGGACTGCGCGCGGGTCTTCGTGGACCTCTCCCGGAACCGCTCGCGGCGCTACTGCGACAGCCGCACCTGCGGCAACCGGCTGCACGTCGCCGCCTACCGGGCGCGGCAGCGGTCGGCGGAGGCCGTCCCCTCCGCCTGACCGGCCGGTCCTCCCGTTCAGATCCCGCGCTTGCGGAGGATCTCCTCGATGTCGGCGAAGTCGCCGAGACCGTCCTCCCGCTTGCCCGCGGCCGGCTTCTTCGGGGCCCTGGGCGTCGGCGCCACCGCCGGACGCTCGGGCGCCGGCCCGGCCGCGGCCGGGCGCTCCGGGGCGCTCTCCACCGCCGCGCCGCCCCGGCGGCCCACCCAGCGGGTGGTGACCAGCAGCACAGCCGAGACGCCGAGCAGCGCGATGCCGGTCCACACCCGCGGGTCGAGGACCAGCTTGGTCGCCCAGTCGGCGAACTCCCGGCCGATCGTGCTCGCCAGCGGGAACAGGCCGGTCAGATAGAGCCCGGCGGGCAGCAGGGCCACCGCGAACCAGCGGGTCGCCGACAGGAAGCGCCGCCGGTAGGCCCGCAGCCCGGCGAAGGCCACCCCGCCCGCGGTGAGGACGAAGCTGATCGCCGCGCTCAGCACGGTGCCACTCCTTCGTGTCCGGTCGTCCTGGTCATCGGTGCCTTCCTCTCGGTCCGCCCTCGGGCGCACCTCCGGCCGGAGCGGGCGCCCACTAGTGGAACACTGGGGGAATGATCGATGGTTCCCTCCCCCGCCTCGAGTTCTGGTGCGACCTCCAGTGCCCGGACTGCCACACCGCGCTGGACGACGTACGGGCGCTGCGCGCGCAGTACGGCGACGCGCTGCCCGTGGAGGTGCGGCACTTCCCGCTGGAGAAGCACAAGCACGCCTACGCCGCCGCGGAAGCGGCCGAGGAGGCGTTCGCGCAGGGGCTGGGCTGGCCGTTCGTGGAGGCGCTGCTGGCCCGTACCGCGGAGCTGGACGCGCGCGGGCAGCAGGTGCTGCTGGACGTGGCCCGGGAGGTCGGGGCGGACGTCGACGAGGTGGACACCGCGCTGATCGACGGCCGGCACATGCTGACCGTCGACGCCGACCAGGCCGAGGGCAAGGCGATCGGGGTCACCGGCACGCCGACGTACGTGATCGGCGGGCAGCGCCTCGACGGCGGCAAGAGCCAGGACGGGCTGCGCGAGCGGATCGTGGCCGTCATCGAGGCGGCGAAGGCTTCCTGACGACACGCCGGGTCACAGCTGCTTGCCGTAGACGCGCTCGGTGACCCGGTAGCCGATCGAGGTGTAGAGCCGGATGGCGACCTCGTTGCCGGAGAAGACGTTGAGGCCGAGGTTCCGCACCCCGGCGGCCAGACACTCGCGTTCGGCGAGCAGCATCAGCGTGCGTCCGTGTCCCCGGCCCTGGTGGGCCGGGGACACCTCGACCTTCATCACCCAGGCGAGCGGTTCGCCGTCCGGCAGGTCGCGCAGGCGCGGCTGCAGCCAGAGCAGGCCGTACGGCTCCTCCCCGCCGTCGGCGCCGTACAGGCGGCGCAGGACCATGCCCGGGGTCTCCGGGTCCGGCGCGGCCGGGTTCCGCGGCCCGCCGCCCGAGCGGGCGCGGGCCTGTTCCTCGGTGAGGCCAGAAGCCACCATCACGCGGACGTAGTCCTGCACGGACCGGTCGAACCAGTCCCGGATCTCGGCGCTCCGGTCGAACGGGCGCACGCTCAGCCCCGTGGGCAGGTCCGGGGCGACTGTCAACCGCTTGGACATGGCCAGGGCCCGCTCGGTGTACCCGAGCGTCACGGCGAGCCCCCGGGCCGCCGCGGCCGGCTCCGGGACACCGACGTCGACCCGGGTGCAGCCCCAGGTGCGCAGCACCTCCTCGGCGGCCAGCCCGCCGAACGTTCCCCGACCCCGGCCGCGCCCCTCGGTGATCTCCAACTCGGATATCCGGCCCCAGAGTTGATCGCCCTGCGGGTCGGCGGTGGTGCGCAGCGCGCCGACCGGGTGGCCGTTCGCGAGGATCAGCCAGCGTCTGGTGCGGCCGCCGGCCGCGGTGGGTGTCTCCGGGCCCTCGGGGCGCAGCGTGGTGGTCATGTGGTGGTCCCTTCCCCTTGCACGGGGGGTTATCCACGCGGCCGGTGCGCTTCCCCGGCGTTCTTCCGGGATGCTCTCCCGGACGGGGATCACGGGTCGAGGTCGTCGCCGCTGCGCTCGGTGAAGACGGCCATGGCCTTGGCGGTGACCGGGCCGATGCCGGGCAGTTCGCGGTCGTCGACGCGGGTGACGGCCTGGACGTCGCGGGTGGTGGAGGTCAGGAAGACCTCCTCGGCGTCCTGGAGGGCACTGAGCGGCAGGTCGGCCTCCTCGGCGCCGCACCAGTCGACGACGAGCTGCCGGGTGATGCCGGCCAGGCAGCCGGAGGCGAGGGCGGGGGTGAGCAGGCGGCCGCCGAGGACCACGAAGACGTTGGATCCGGTGCCCTCGCAGAGCCGTCCCGCGGTGTTGGCGAGCAGGGCCTCGGAGGCGCCTGCGCGGTGGGCGGCGGCCAGGGCGACGACGTTCTCGGCGTACGAGGTGGTCTTGAGGCCGGCGACGGCGCTGTGCTCGTTGCGGCGCCAGGGGACGACGGCGACGGCGGTCTCGTCGGGACGGTGGCCGATCGCGCTGAGGGCGACGACCAGGGTGGGGCCGGCGGTGCCGCGCTCGGAGCTGAGCGGGCCGTTGCCGCCGGTGTAGGTGACGCGCAGGCGGCCGAGCGGCGCGGGGTTGGCGGCGAGGACCCGGGCGCAGGCCTCGCGGACCAGGTCGTGATCGGGGTCGGCCAGGCCGAGGCCGCGGGCGGAGCGGGTGAGCCGGTCCAGGTGGCGGGTGACCGCGAAGGCCCGGCCGTCGACCGTCTTCAGGGTCTCGAAGACGCCGTCGCCGGTGGTGAGGCCGTGGTCGAGGACCGAGACGGCCGCGTCGGCGGAGTCGACGAGGGAGCCGTTGACCCAGCTCGTGGTGCGGTTGTGCATCGGGTGCTGCTCCTAGGCGGTGGGGGCGCAGGCCCCGGTCGGGTCGGATCCGGTGCCGGATTCGCCACCGGGTTCGCCGCCCGACGCTATCGCGACGAGGCGGGCGGCCTTCAGTTCGGTTTCGGCCCATTCCCGCTCGGGGTCGGAGCCCCAGGTGATGCCGGCGCCGGTGCCGAAGCGCAGAACGGGCGCGCCGGGGTCCGTCCGGTCGATCCAGAAAGTGCGGATGCCGACGGCGAGTTCGGCCTCGCCGCGGTCGGCGTCGACCCAGCCGACGGCGCCGCAGTACGGGCCGCGCGGCGCGGTCTCCAGGGCCTCGATGATCCGCAGGGCGCTGGACTTGGGGGCGCCGGTGACGGAGCCGGGCGGGAAGGTGGCGGCGAGGAGCTCGGGCCAGCCGGCTCCGTCGCGCAGGGTGCCCTCGACGGTGGAGACCAGGTGGACCAGGCCGGGGTGCTTCTCGACGGCGCAGAGGTCGGGGACGGTGACGCTGCCGGTCGCGCAGACCCGGCCGAGGTCGTTGCGGACCAGGTCGACGATCATCACGTTCTCGGCGTGGTCCTTGTCGAGGAGGTCGTCCTCGGTGCGGCCGGTGCCCTTGATCGGGCCGGAGGAGACGGTGCGGCCGGTGCGGCGCAGGTAGAGCTCGGGTGAGGCGGTGGCGATCTCGACGCCGTGCCCGGGCAGGCGGACGGTGCCGGCGTAGGGGGCGGGGTTGCCGTGGGCGAGGAGGCCGGTGAGGGCGTCGACGTCGCTGAGGTCCGGGTCGGGCAGCGGTGCGGAGAGCACCCGGCAGAGGTTGGCCTGGTAGACCTCGCCGGCGGCTATGTGCTCGCGGATGCGGCGGACGCCCGCGGTGTAGGCGGTGCGCTCGAGGGAGCTGTGCCAGCTGCCGGCCTCCGGTCCGCGCCAGCCCGCGCCGGAGGGCGGGGCGGGGGCCGGGCGGACCTGGTCGAAGCGGGCGCAGGTCAGCCGGCCCTCGAAGTCGTGGGCGACGGCCCAGTAGCCGGCGGAGTCCAGGGCGGCCGGGTCCGAGGTGACGTCGCGCAGTCCGGTGGCCAGGCGGCCGCCGAAGCGGGCGAGCGGGGTGCGGGGGTCGGGGTGGCCGGACACGGTTCTCCTGCGCGGTGGTGCTGGGCGGCGGTGCCTGAAGTGTAGGTCGGGGGCGTGGGCCCGGTCCGGTTCGCGCCCCGCGCACGAGCAGCTGCGTGCGTCACGCGGGTGTGCGCCGGGTGACCTGCGGATGATCGTCCGGGAGCGCCGCAGGTGGCGGCCGGTGGCCGTCCGGGAGCGCTGACGGGACGGCGCTCACCGGCCATCCCCTCGGCATGCTGCGGGAACGGATTTTTAGCTGGCCCGGGAATCCGCTAGAGTTCAACACGTCGCCAGGGAGCGCAGCCGAAGAAAAGCGGTGAAGCCCCCCGGAAGACAGGCGGACGTGGCTCAGTTGGTAGAGCATCACCTTGCCAAGGTGAGGGTCGCGAGTTCGAATCTCGTCGTCCGCTCGATGGAGAACAGTGTAAGATCGTTCTTCATGCGTTGCCTGGTGGAGTGGCCGAGAGGCGAGGCAACGGCCTGCAAAGCCGTGTACACGGGTTCAAATCCCGTCTCCACCTCCAAGAGGCCCCCCGGTTCGACCGGGGGCCTCCCCGCGCGATTAGCTCAGCGGGAGAGCACTACCTTGACACGGTAGGGGTCACTGGTTCAATCCCAGTATCGCGCACGTCGGACCCTTCGGGGTCTGCTGCAGGACCGCCACATCAGGCGCGATTAGCTCAGCGGGAGAGCACTACCTTGACACGGTAGGGGTCACTGGTTCAATCCCAGTATCGCGCACAGTAACGGGCCCTCCGGGGTCTGCTGCAACACCGCCGCACCAGGCGCGATTAGCTCAGCGGGAGAGCACTACCTTGACACGGTAGGGGTCACTGGTTCAATCCCAGTATCGCGCACGTCGGACCCTTCGGGGTCTGCT
>NZ_JBSHAP010000244.1:0-5658 GCF_053611565.1 Kitasatospora sp. NPDC054795 | reverse complement strand
GCCGCCGCCCCGCCCGCCGGCGGCACCCCGCGCGCCAAGGCGGGCAGCCCCGCCGCAGGCCGTCCGACCCCGAGCAGAACCACCGTCACCGCCGCACCCGCCGAGGACCACCAGGCCGCGATCGGCAGCCCGGGTAAGGACGGTGGCGCCGTCACGGCGGCGGCGAAGAACCTCCAGCTGACGGCCTACGACCCGGCGGGCGGCACGGCCGTGCTGTCGGCGACGGGGCCGGCCACCCCGGCCACAGCCCCGGCCACGGCTTCGCCCACGGCTTCGCCCACTGCCGCGCCCACAGCCGCGGCCACGACCTCGCCGGGCGCCGTCCCGCCTGCCGCAGTCGCGGCCGCGGCCGTCCAGCCCGGGCAGCTGATCGCCAGCCCGCCCACCGCCGCCGCCCCGCAGGGCGCGCTGGTCGCCGTCACCGGCGTCCGGCCCGGCGCGGGCAACACCATCGCCCTGACCACCCGTCCGGCCACCCTGGCCGAACTCCTCGGCGGCACCGAGGCCGACGGCAGCGTCCCCGTCGACCCGCACGGCATCACCGTGACCCCGCTGGTCAAGGACCTCAAGGCGACCGCCGGCCTGACCGGGAACGGCGTCCAGGCCGACGCCTCCGGCACCCTGGAGGTGAACCTCAAGGCCCCCGTCCCGCTGCCCGACGGCGCGAGCCTCGACGCGTCCGGCTCGCTCCAGCTCCACCCCGCCGTCCACTTCGCCTACCACGGCGCGGCGGCCGGCAGCCCGCGCACCGCCTCGATCGGCTTCGACCTCGGCGCCCACGCCCAGTGGAAGGTCACCGGCGACGCCGCCCGCAGCACCGGCGCGGCCCCCGTCCGGGTGCCCTTCGCCAAGCTGCAGGCCAGCCCGGTGCTGACGGTCGCCGGCCTACCGGTGGTCGTCAACCTCGGCCTCACCTGCTACCTGGAGGTCAGCGCCGACGGCCAGGTCCACCTGGAGGCGGAACAGGACGCCACCGGCACCTGGGCGGTGCGCGCCGACTACACCGGCGGCAAGGGCTGGACCCCGGCCACCAGCGCCGAGACCAAGGTCACCCCGGTGCACGTGCGGCTCAACGGCAAGGCGGGCGTCCGGGCCGCGCTCGGCGCCGAGATCAGCCTCGGCCTGTACGACACCGTCGGCGTGGAGACCACCGTCGCCCCCTATCTGAGCGCCCGGGCGGAGGGCTCGCTGGTCGCCGACTCCTCCGGCAACCCGCCGCAGGCGCAGGGCAGTTGGTCGCTGGTCGGCGGCGTCGACCTGAACGGCTCACTGCTCGCCCACCTGAAGGTCTTCGGCACCCCGATCATCGAGGGCAAGCTGCCCCTGCCACCGTTCCACCGGGAGTGGCCGCTGCTCGCGGGCTCGGCGACGCTGCCCGCCCCGCAGCACAGCTGACCCCTCGCCACCGTCCGGGCCCCTCGGCGGAGTTCTCCGACCGGGGGGCCCTCGTCATGGGTAGGCTCGGATCGGAGGAAGGGGGGCGGTGTGGGGAGCAGACGTGCGGTGCTCGGCGGCGCGGCCGTCCTGGTCTGGGCCGGGACGCTGGTCCTGTACGCCGCCACCGGGATCGGCTGGTGGGCGGCCGTTCCGGCGCTGGCCGCGGCGGTGCTGGCCGCGCTGGCGCTGCCGACGCCGCCACGACCGGGCGCACGGGCGGACGGGCCCGGGAGGCGCGTTCAGAGCCCGCTGCCGACCGGGCCCGCACCCATGGGCCTGGGGTTCCCCGTCCCCGCGGGCCTGCCGCCGGTTCTTTCGGAGGGCCTTTCAAAGGCGGGGCCGGTGGGCAGCGGGCCGGTCTTCCGGTCCGACGCCTCCGGCAGCCTCCTCGCCTGGGCGGACGGCGACGCGGCGGTCACCGGGAGCGGCGACGGGGTCGGGCACCGGCCCCTGCTGGAGTACACCGACGACCCGCTGACCCCGGTGGCCGCCGAGACCGTCGCCGAGGGCCTGGAACGCCTCTTCCTCCGGCTCGGCCCGCCGCCGGGTGCGGCCCGGGACCCCGACCGCACCGCCCCCACGCCCCGAGGTGACGACCGGTGACCACCCCCGAGGAGAGCCGCACCCGCCGTCCGACGGCCCTGGAGATCGCCACCCAGTGGGCCCGGCTTCCGCCCGAGCACCTGCGGGTGGCCCTGGAGCACCTCGAACTGGAACTCCGGCGCGAACACGCCCGGGAGAGTGCCCGGGAGCGCCATCAGGCGTCGCTGGAACGCGAGCGGACGGTGTCGGCCTCGGAGCTCGAAGCGGCCCGGATGCGGGAGGAGCACGTGACCGAGCGCGCCCGGATCGCGGCTCAGGACCGCAAGGACCAGCGCGCCCACCAGCTCTACGTCGGCGGACTGGTGGCCGGCTTCGTGCTCGCCGCCGGAATGCTCGCCGGCTCGGTGATCGTCGGCCTGGACGGCCGCCAGTGGCTGGCCGGCCTGCTCGCCGGGCCCAGCCTGATCGCCCTCCCGGTGGTCTTCGTCCTGCGCCGCAGCGACCGGCCCACCGCACGCCCGCGCCCGCTCCCGCCGCCCACCTTCCCGGAGCGGCTCCCGGACGACCGGCCGGCGTAGCCGAGCCCCGGGGCAGCCCGGTGCCGCGGAACGCGCGGGAGGCCCCGAGGGGGTGGAGCCGCGCGGCCCCGCGCCCGGAGGCGGGGCGGCCATGGCCGTGGCCGCGAGGGCGACGGCGGTCGCGACACCGCCGGAACGGGACGTCAGGTGCCGCTGGTTGGGGCTTCGTCCTTCTTGACGCCCAGGAGGATCTGGTCCAGCACCGAGACGTCCGGGGCGGCCGGGTCGTCGTCCACGCCGCCGTCGAAGACCACGTAGCCCCCGCCCTTCGCGGGGAGGGCGGCCAGCAGGACGTAGCCCTGGGTGCCGTCGGCGTTGGTGATGTGCCAGCGGGTCGCGTAGCCGGCCACGCCGGCGACGGCGAGGCTGCCCGAGCCGTAGTCGGTCTGCGAGGTCATCCCGCTGAAGATCTGCTTGGCGACGGTCGGCATGGCGGCGTCGGCGGCGGCCTTCGCGCTGTCGCCCTGGATGGTGTTCTTCTCCACCGAGAACCGGCCGCGGATGCAGGCCTTGCCGTTCGCGCAGGTGTAGCGGCCACTGCCGAGGTAGACCGACCACTGCGGGGTGTCGGTCGTCGTCACCTCCCAGCCCTCGAACACCGGGAGGGTGATCGAGTGCTGCTGGTCCGCGACGGTGCTCCTGAGGACCGGGGCGGGCTTGGGCGTGGCCGGCTTCGGGGTGGGGCCCGGGCTCGTGGTCGGGCCGGTGCTGCGGCTGACGGAAACGGTGGGGTCGGTGGTCGGGTCCGCCGTGGGGTCGCCGCCGTGGCTGAGCGCGACTCCGGCGATGCTGCCGCCGACCGCCAGGACACCGACCGCGGCGGCGATGATCACGCCCGGCTTGGCCCGCTTGGGGGCCGGGAGCGGGGCCGCGGCCATCGGCGGGTAGCCGGGGCCGGGCCGGCCGTAGCCCGCGGCCGGGTACGCCTGCGGGCCCGGGTAGGCCTGCTGGCCGGGGTACGTCTGCGGGCCCGGGTAGGCCTGCTGGCCGGGGTGGCCCGGGTACGCCTGCTGCGCCGGGGGCGCCTCCTGGCCCGGGTAGCCGTAGCCGCCCTGGACCGGCCGGACGTCGCTGCTCCAGGCGTTGCCGTCCCACCAGCGCTCGTGGCCGGGGGCGCCGTCCGGACCGGGGACCGGGTACCACCCGGGAGGCGTCTCGTTGCTCACGGCCGTACGGTACCCGCCGGTGTGCGGCCCGTGGCGGCAGGGGTGCCGCGCCCGCCGCCGCCCCCGCCGCGGGCGGTCAGTACGAGGGTCGCGGCCGTGGCAGCGGCGAGGGCGGCCCAGGCGGCGGTGAAGCCGTGGGTGGTGTCGCGGAGCAGCCCGAGGGCGGGCGGGACCAGGACGACGGCCAGTTGGTTGACGGCCATGACCAGCCCGAGGGCGAAGCCGGTCCGGCCCGGTGGGGCCGACTCCGCCAGGTGGGCCACCCAGGGGCCGTACCAGCCGATGCCGAAGAAGCCCAGCCAGGTGAACAGGAGGGCGGCCACCACGGGGGAGTGGCCCGCCGGCGTCGTCAGGGCCGTCAACCCGGCCACCACCGCGCCCAGGCAGACCAGGACGGGCCGGTACCGCCCGGCACGGCTGCGGTCGCTCCAGGCCGCCAGCGCGATCCGGCCGGCCGCCCCCGCCACCTGGACCGCCACCAGGACGGCGGCGCTCGGACCGGGGCCGAGGGCCGTCACGTCGTGGAGGTACAGCGCGCCGAGCACGCCGATGCCGCTGTGCACCGAGACCAGGCTCAGGCCGGAGAACAGGATCCTCGTCATGGCCGGCTCGCGGAGCATCCGCAGCCGGGAGCGGACGGAGGCCGTCGGCGCGGCGGTGCCGGGAGCGGGGCGCACGGCCGTGGCGGCCGGCGGCCGTCGGTAGAGGGCGGTGAAGAGCCCGGCGCCCACGAGGGCGACCAGCCCGCCGACCACCAGCGCCGCCCGCCACCCGTGCGCCACGGCCACCAGCGGCAGGACGGCGGCGGCGAGTGCGCCGCCCAGCGGCAGCCCCGCCTGGCGGACGCCCATGGCCAGTCCCCGCTGCGCCGGGGCGAACCAGACGGCCACCGACTTGCTGCCGCCGGGCTGCACGGTGCTGTACCCGGCGCCGACCACCAGCAGGACGGCGAGCAGGGAGGCGTACCCCTGCGCCAGGCTGCCGAGGAGCAGGGCCGCGGCGACCACGGCGGAACCGATGCCGACGACCCAGCGCTCGCTGTGCCGGTCCAGGAGCGCACCGGCCACCAGCAGGCCGACCAGCGGAACCAGTTGGGAGGCGGACAGGAGCAGGCCGAGCCGGGTCGTGCTGAGGTCCAGTGACTGCTGCAGGGGGACGGCCATCGCCCCGATGCCCTGGACGAAGAAGCCGGAGGCGGCCTGGGTGACGGTGGCGACGCCGAGGACCACCCAGCGGTACCGGAGCGGGCGGGCGGCGTCCCCGACGGCCCCCGGCCCGGAGTGCTTTTCGGTGTCGGTGTGCTGACTCATGCTCAGCAGCCTGGTGTCATGGTCTTATGCATCTCAACCCTTACGGCGAAGGCGCCGTGCACCTCGCCGCGGAACTGGCCAACCGGCGCCCCGGAACCGCCGGGGAACTGGTGGACCGCTGCCGCGCGGCCGGGCTGGTGGTCGACGGACCGGTTCTGCCGGCGGACCTGGCGCGCATCCTGGCCCTGCTGGACAGCTGGGAGTCGGTGGTCGACGCGGCCGACGAGCGCGAACGGGCCGAACGGCTCAACCGGATGCTGGCCGCCGACGCCGCCCACCCCCGGCTGACCGACCACGCTGACGGCTGGCACCTCCACTACCGCGACGACCACCAGCCGTTCGCCGCCGTGCTGTCCACCCTGATCGCCGTCGGCACCGCCTTCCACCTGGTGGGCCGCGGCATGCACCGGCTCGGCCGGTGCGCCGTCGCCGAGTGCACCACCCTCTTCGCCGACACCACGCGGACCGGCCGCCGGCGCTACTGCTCCCAGCTCTGCGCCAACCGCGACGCCGTCCGCCGCCACCGCCGCGCGGCGCGACCGGCGACCGGCCCGGCCCGCGGGTGACCGTCCCGCGGGTGACCGTCCCGCCCGGACGACGGGGACGTGTGGGAGGGCTTCGGCC
>NZ_JBSHAP010000243.1:0-5783 GCF_053611565.1 Kitasatospora sp. NPDC054795 | reverse complement strand
GGGGTGGCGCCCGGCCGCGCGGCCTGCTCGGTGACCAGCCGCGATCAGCTGCGATCAGCCGTGGTCGGCCGGGTTCGGCCGTGGTCGGCCGGGTTCGGCGAGGGCTGCCCCTACGGCTGTCAGAGGGCGAGCTTCTGGCAGAGCAGCGCGGACGGCCGCGCCGCCCACAGCTGCCACCAGGGCGCGCTGTAGGCCATGCCCGCGACGACCTCGTCGTCCGCGCACTGACCCTTGGCGAAGCCGTACGAGAAGTCACCGCCACCGGCCGCGGCCGGGCGGTTGTCACCCTTCTCGAACCAGAGCGTGCGGGTCGAAGTACCCAGCGGGGCGGCGGACTTGGCGCAGAGCGCGCCCATCGTCCGGCCGTTGCGGCTGTACCCGGTCATGACCGAGCCGGCCGGGCACTGGGCCTTGGCGTAGCCCGACGCCCATTCGGTGGTCACGTAGGTGCCGCCGTGGTCGACGACGAACGCGCGGCCGGCGTCCCACAGGCCGGCCTTCGTGACGTCCGTGCAGAGGCCGTTGTCGCCGCCGTAGCTCAGCCCGATCAGCCGGCTGCCGTCCGGGCAGGCGGCCTTGAGGGCGTACGGGTCCCAGTCCGGCCGGGTCGCCAGGTAGGCGGAGTGGTTGTCGTCGAACAGGCTGGCGTTGAGCGAGGTCCAGTCCACCAGCCGTACCGGGGGCTGCCCGACACTCACCGAGGCGATCGGCCATTCGCGGTGGAAGGCCAGGAAGGGCAGGTCCGCCTCCAGGATCGGGGTGCCGAGGATGACGAGCCGGGCCATCAGCGCCCCGTTGATGTCGAGTCCGCCGTAGAGGGCCGCCGCACCGTTGACGTCCGGCGTGGTGCTCGCGCCGTCGAGGACGACGGAGCCGTTGACCACGGCCCGCAGGTACGGCTCGATGGACGCCTTCACGCCGACCGTGTCGTACAGGGCGATCGAACCCTCGGCGAGCAGGCCGGCCTTCGCCGAGGCGGAGCCCCTGAGGTCGAGGCGCAGCGGGGAGACGGTGGAGTTCCCGGGGTCGGTGGTGGTGGTCCAGCCCGGGCCCTTGACGTAGTCCGAGTGGACGCCCCACTGGCCGTCGTAGGCCTGCTCGGCGTCGAGGCTGACGGTGCCGTCGGCGCTGATGTCGGCCGAGAGGGTGAAGGCCAGGTTGATCACGACGGGCAGCGGGCCGACCATCACCACCGGGCTGGCGCTGTACTTGGCCAGGGGTATCCGGATCGGCCCGGTGCTCGCGGTGAGGTTCGCACTGACGTGCCAGTCCGCGTGCGCGCCCAGGGTGAAGCCGACCCGGGCCTGCTGGGGGTCGATGACGCCGAGGCCGCCCTGATAGGAGAAGTCGATGGCCGGACGGAGCGAGACCGAGCCGGACAGCTTCGCCGAACTGCCGTCGGGCAGCGGGACGGTGGCGTTCGCGCTCAGCCCCAGGCTGCCGGACACCGAGCCCTGGCCGGAGGTCGCACCGAGGTCGGTGACGACCTGGACGCCGCCGATCTGGGGCTGGACGTCGAAGGTGCTCGGACTGACGGCGCTGCGCAGGCTGGCGCTGGTGCCGCCGAGCAGTTCGGGGAGGGTGGCCGGGCGGGTGGAGACGGCCACCTTCCCGTCCGCGGTCGACTGCACATCAGTGACGGCGACCAGCGCGCCGTGCGGGGCCGCCGGGGTGGGCGGGCTGTCGATCAGCTGCCCGGGCCGGACGGCTGCCGCGGCGGCGTCCGGGCTCGCGGCCAGGGCGGACGGTGCCTGCGGACCGGTGGTGGCCGGTGCGAGCACGGCGGCGCCGGTGGTCGGGTCGTAGGAGGAGAGCGCGAGGACGGGGGCGGTAGTGGCGGTCGCCGGCGCGCTGCCCTGCGCCGGGGCCGCCACCGTGGCCGCGGCGGTGCCGGACGCCGGGGGCGCCAGCGTCGCCGACGCGCTCGGGGCGGCGGACGGGTCGGACGACGCCGCTGCGGTGGTTGCGGTGGTTGCGGTGGTTGCGGTGGTGTTCGCGGCGGCCGGTGAGGCCGCCGCTCCGGTCAGGACGGCGCCGCAGAGGAGGAGCACGGTGGTTGTCGCCGCGGCTGACAGCGTCAGCTTGCGCACGGTCACGTGGAGGGTCCCTTCGGGGTCAACGGTGCTGAGGCAGTGGTGACTTGTGGCGGGACGCACAGTCCGGAGCCGTCGCACCGACTCTCGAACCGCCGGGTAACATAGCACTGACCGACAGCGTTGTTGACTGGTTCGGGCGAATCCCGGGTCACGACCACCGAGACTTCACCGCCCTGGAGCGGGGCCTTCCCTTCTGGTTCACACGGCACTCGGCGACCGGGGCCGAGACGGGCCGACGGAGCGGATCCGGAACGGTTCCGACCGTGCCGACCGGCCGTCATCTCCGCCGAACGGCCGCCCCGCTCACGGCCTCCCGCTCACGGCCTCGCCGGGCGCGGCTTCCGGCTCACGGCTTCGCCGGGCGCGGCCAGTCCAGGACGGCACGCACCGTCCCGGCGAGGAGCCATTCCTTGTCCTCGGCGCCGAGCCGGTCGGTCTCCCGCAGGGCGAAGAGCTCGTCGGCCCAGCAGTGGTCGCCGCTGATCATGGTGTGGTCACTGGCCCACATGACGCGCTCGCGGCCGAAGGCGTCCAGCACGCGCAGCAGTTTGTCGAGCGCGGGCGTGAACGGGTAGTCGCCGGCATGGAACAGCTCCGGGCCGTGCCCCCACTTGATCATGATGTTCGACTGGTCGGACAGCCGCAGGACGTCCTCGAACTCCTCGTCGTTCACCGGCATTCCGACGTGGTCGAGGACGATCGGGGTGTCGGGATGGGCTTTCGCGTAGGGGAGCAGCAGGTGCCCGTTGCGCGCCGTCATCGCGAAGACGGGCAGGCCGTGGTCGGCGGAGGCGTCGAACACCGGCCCGTAGTCGCCCCGGGCGAGTTCCCTGACGTCCTCGTCCTCGCGTGCCACGATCCGCACCGCCCGGGCGTGCGGCGCATCGGCCACGGCCCTGATACCGGAGGCCAGTTCGGGGTCCCGGTGGTGGATGCGCAGTAGGTAGCAGAAGCGCTCGGGGTACCGGATCGACGCCATCTCGGCCCCGGGCGCGACGGCCCGGAACGCGCGGGCCCCCGGCAGCGCGATGCCCGGTTCGCCGTGGCCGGTGCGGGCCTCGAAGCCCCAGAACTCGTCGATCACCGCCGCTTGGATGCCCAGGGCGTTCATGGCGGCGAGGGTTTCCTCGGCGCTCATGGTGAGGTGGAGGTGGATCTGAGCGTCGACGATGTCCATCGGCATGGGTACGTGCCTTTCGCGAACCCGGCCCGGGCCCGGGGGCGAGGTGCGGCGCCACGGTGCCGGTGTCCGCGCCGGACGTCCTCACAGCCTCACCGTAGGGAACAACGACGCCAGGACGACAACGACACTTCGGGACACGGATCATGAGTCCTGATCATGTCCCGGTGCGGACCCGGCGAGGCCCGGCGGGGCCCGGCGGCGGCGATGAAGGCCCGGGTCGACACCGGGATCAACAGCCGCGCCGCCGCTACCCCGCGGCGCCGCCCGCCTGCCCCCGCCACCGGGCGAGGCTGCCACGGGTGGCCAGGGTGTGGGGGTGTTCCGCGCCCAGCACCCGCGCCTGGTCGGCGAGCACGGCCTCCAGGGCTGCGGCGGCGGCTGGTGGCGGAGACCGCGCCGCAGCGCCGGGCGATACTGGAGCGGCTCCTCGCGGACCTGCCCCCCTCCGGGGCCTTCGATCCGACCGATCCCGAGCAGTGGGAAGCGGCGCTGATCGACGTCCTGCTGTCCCACCCGGCGAGCCGCCTGCTGGCCGGCCTGGAACTGCACCTCACCGACTACCACCACTCCGCCGAGCGCGCCGCGGCCGCCCTGGCCCGTCGGCAGTGGCCCCGCCTGGAATCCCTGTACTTCGGCCACGATTTCGGCACGCTCTACGAGCACCACGAGACATCGACGGGCAACCGGGTCGAGCCCGAGACGTACCTGCACGACGCGGTGGTGCCCAAGGAGGTGGAGCGCGCCCTGTGGAGGTCCCTGCCCGCGCTGCGCACCCTGGAACTCGAAGGCGCTTTCCTGTTCGACGACGTGGAGCACGAAACCCTGACGCGTCTGCGGACCCGGGGGGCCGTCTTCTCGGACGGTTCCCTGTTCGCGTTCTCGGCACCCGGTCTCACCTCGCTGGAGGTGGAGATCGGCCATGACATCCACGGCGTCGTCGGGACGAACGCCCAGCTGGAGGAACTCGACGCCGCCAGGTATCCGCTGCTGAGGAGCCTCGACCTGAGCGAGGCGCTCTTCGACCCGGACGGGGCCGGCGACTTCGTCGTCCTCGCGGAGAGCTCGCTGCTCCCCCAGCTCGCGTACCTGGGCATCAGGGACCTGGTGATCGAGGACACGGACGGCGACCGGGACCAGCTGACCGTTCTGACGGAACTGGCCCCCCGATTCGCCCATCTCGACCTGCACGTGGGGGGGCGACATCGACATCGAGGGAGCCGACGACCGGGACGTCGACCGCGTTCTCGCCGCGCTCGGCCTGGGCGAGCACGCGGACACCGATGACGCGGACGTCGACTGAGCGATGCGCGAGACCCGCACGCCGGGCACTCCACCCGCTCCCGGCTCGTCGTGGCACGGACGGTCACGTGCTCGGCGTGGACCGCGATGCCATCGGCGAGTTCGCCGGCCTGCCGGATCCCGTCCGGCGTGTGCAGGTCGGGTGCCGAGTGCCTGTATCGACCGTTGCTCCCGCCGATCTGCTAGCCTTCCGGAGGCCGTGCGAGAGAACAAGGAGGTGGTACCCGTGAACGTATCGACATGGGTGCTCTCCTCCGGGGTCACGGTCGGGCGATAGGTCGTCGTCCGGGAGCGCCGTTCCAGCGCATTCCCGAAAGGCACGACCATGAACTTCACGTCCGAACAGCGCCTCGACGACGACATCCTCGAGCGCGAGTTCACCCTCGGCGAGATCCCCGGCATCCTGTGGACGCCCGCATCCGCCTCCGCGTCCGAGCCGGTCCCGCTGGTCCTGCTCGGTCACCCCCCGCTCGGCCTGCACAAGATGTACCCCCGGCTGGTCGCCCGGGCCCGACGCTGCGCGGCGGACGGCTTCGCCGCCGCCACCATCGAGCTCCCCGGGAGCGGTGACCGGCCCCGCTGGGACGCGGCCGAACAGGCCCGCGCCGACCTGCGGCAGGCCATGGCCGCCGGTGAGCCGGTCAGTGACGAGATCATCGACGCCCTCATCCTCCCGCTCGTCGACCGGGCCGTCCCGGAATGGCGGGCCGCCCTGGACGCCCTTCTCGCACGGCCCGAGATCGGCGGTCCGGTCGGGTACTCGGGGGGAATCATCTCCATCGGCATCCGGCTGGCGGTGGTCGAACCGCGCATCGTGGCCGCCGGCCTCTTCGCCGGGAGCTTCGTGCCCCGCGCCATGTTCGAGGAGGCCCGCCGGGTCACCGTTCCGCTGCACGTCCTGCTGCAGTGGGACGACGAGGGGAACGACCGGCAGGCGTCCCTGGACCTGTTCGACGCCTTCGGCTCCCAGGAGAAGACGCTGCACGCCAACATGGGCGGGCACACGGGCGTCCCGCAGTACGCAGGGGAGGACGCGGCCGGGTTCTTCGCCCGGCACCTGCGCTGATCACGGGCCGGACCAGCGGCCGGACCAGTAGGCAGGAGGCGGTGCCGGCCGGCACACCACTCGTCAAGGACGGCATGGGCTCTCCGTGATGGCGCCGGCCGGCAGGTGCACAACCGCCCCGACCGGGCCGGTACCAGCC
>NZ_JBSHAP010000242.1:0-5810 GCF_053611565.1 Kitasatospora sp. NPDC054795 | reverse complement strand
GGCCGGCCCCGTCCCGCGTGTCAGAGCACGGCGAGCCGGTCCACCAGCAGTTCCACCCTGCGCCCGGTGTCCTGCGGCGGCAGCCGTCCCGCCCGGGTCAGGGTGGCCAGCCCGTGCAGGGCCGCCCAGAACACCTCGGTGAACAGCGCCGGGTGGACACCGTCCCCGGCGACCTCGCCGAGGCTTTCCAGCAGGGCGGCGAAGGCGTCCTTCAGCGGCTCCGGAGTGTCCTCGCGCGCGAACGCCAGGCCGCCGTCGAGCTGGAACATGGCGTCGTAGACCGCCGGGTTGCGTTCGGCGAAGTCGAGGTAGGCGCGGGCGAGCGCGGTGACCCGGGCGCGGGGGCCGTCCGCGGCGGAGCTCGCGGCCCGCAGTGCCACGGCCATCTCGGCGGCTCCCTCCAGGGCGACCGCGCCGATGATCTCGCGCTTGCCGCGGAAATGGCTGTAGAGGACGGGCTGGCTGTATTCGATGCGCTCGGCGAGCCGGCGGGTGGTGACCGCGTCCCAGCCCTGCTGCTCGGCGAGTTCGCGGGCCGTGGCCACGATGAGGCGCTCGCGGTCCGCCCGTTCGCGCTGCTTGCGTTCCTGTACCGACATGATCCGATCCTAGCACTGCTAGACAATCGAGCGGCGGCAGTACTAGCGTTGCCTCATCGGCTAGCAATGCTAGATCCAGGGGGTCGCCATGCTCAACGCACTTGAGGTCTTCACCACCGTGGTCGTCGGCCTGATGGTGGGGGTGGAGTTCTCCGTCGCCTTCGTCATCAACCGGATCCTCGACGCACTCCCCGAGGACAGCGGTCAACTCGGCCGCGCCCACGGGGGCCGGATGCTCGGCGCCCTGATGCCGTTCTGGTACATCGGCTCACTCGCCCTGAGCGCCGTCTGGGCCGTCGCCGGATGGCACCGCCCCGGCGCCGGCCTGGTCGTCGTCGCCGGCGCGCTGCTGATCGTCAGCGTGATCATGTCGGTCCTGCTGCTCGTCCCCATCAACAACCGGGGCAAGACATGGACCCCCGAGAACCGGCCCGCCGACTGGAAGCAGCAGATGCGCCGCTGGGACCGTTTCCACTACGTCCGCGTCGCCGTCATCGTCGCCGCCTTCACCCTGCTGGTCACCGCCCTCACCTGAGCCCGTGGGGCGGGTGCCGCACGGCGGGTGCTACACGCAGTGAACGTCCACCCCGCGGGCGGTGAACCGCTCCACCAGCTCCTCCGGGGCGTCGGCGTCGGTGACGAGTGCGTCGATCGTGCCGGTGTCGCAGACCTGCGCGAACGCGCGCTTGCCGAGCTTGGTGGAGTCGGCCACCACGATGACCCGCTCCGCCCGCTCGGCCATCGCCCGGTTGGCGCTCGCCTCGCCCTCGTCGTGGGTGGCGGCGCCGAACTGCGGGTCGACGGCGTTGACGCCGAGGATCGCGTAGTCCAGCGAGATCGCCTGCAGCATCATGGTCGCCAACGGTCCGGTCAGCTCGTAGGACTGGGGTCGGGCCACGCCGCCGGTGACCACGGTCTTCACGTACGGGCGCACCGCCAGCTCGTTGGCGATGTTGATCGCGTTGGTGACCACGGTCAGCGCCGTCTGATTGCCGTGCCCGGCCAGATCGGTACGGGTGGCGAACTCGCGGGCCACCTCGGAGGTGGTGGTGCCACCGTTGAGCCCGACCACCGCGCCGGGCGGGACGAGCGCGGCGGCGGCCTTCGCGATGCGCTGCTTCTCGCCGGCCTGGCGCGCGGTCTTGTAGCGGAGGGGCAGGTCGTACGCGACTTCGCTCAGCACCGCGCCGCCGCGGGTCCGGGTCAGCAGCTGCTGGCGGGCGAGCTCGTCCATGTCCCGGCGCACGGTGGCAGCGGAGACGCCCAACAGCTCGGCCGCCGTCATGACGTCGATCCGGCCCCGATCACCAAGGATCTCCAGCAGCCGCGACCATCGCTCGTCCGGGCTCATCATCTCTCCTCGACTCGGTCGTCCCTGGTCACGAGCCTATCCGCCGGCCTTCACCGACCTGGTGCCGCGATCCTCTCGATGAAGCAGTATTGCTCAGAGATGACGCGTTGAGCTATGAATAGAGCAGTTTCAAGCAAATACTTGCATCATGAAGCAGTGCTCGGTGCGGACCGATCCCCGAGCAGCACCCGTGCCCCCAGCGAGGAGATCCAGATGAGTCACGTCGAGCGGGAGATCGCCAGTCAACCGGAGTGCTGGCGCAAGGCACTGGAACTGGAGCCCGCAGGGCTGCCCGAGCGCGGCGAGCGGGTGGCCGTGATCGGCTGCGGCACCTCGCTCTACATCGCGCAGGCGTACGCGGGCCTTCGCGAGGGCGCCGGCCTCGGTGAGACCGACGCCTTCGCGGCCTCCGAGTTCCCGGCGACCCGTGGCTACGACCGCGTCGTCGCCATCACCCGCTCGGGAACCACGACCGAGGTGCTCGCCGCGCTGGAGCGCTGCGGCGGGACGCCGACCGTCGCACTCACCGGCGACCTCGCCACCCCGATCGGCACGGCCGCGGGCACCGTGGTCGACCTGGAGTTCGCCGACGAGAAGTCGGTGGTGCAGACCCGCTTCGCCACCACCGCGCTGGCACTGCTGCGCGGCCACCTCGGCCTCGCCCCCGCCGACCTGGCCTCCCACGCCGAGCAGGCGCTGGCCGCCCCGCTGCCCGAACGGGCCACCGAGGCCGGCCAGTTCACCTTCCTCGGGACCGGCTGGACGGTCGGCCTGGCCCACGAGGCGGCCCTCAAGCTGCGCGAGGCCTCCGGGTCGTGGACCGAGTCCTACCCGGCCATGGAGTACCGGCACGGCCCGATCAGCGTCACCGGCCGCAACAGCGTGGTGTGGTTCTTCGGCGAGCCGCCGACCGGACTGGTCGACCAGGTCGAGCCCACCGGCGCCGTGCTGTCGGTGAGCGCGCTGGACCCGATGGCCGACCTGATCCGCGCCCAGCGGCTCGCCGTCGAACTGGCCAAGGGCCGCGGCCTGGACCCCGACCAGCCACGCAACCTCACCCGCTCCATCGTGCTCACCCGGCCGTGACCGCGACGGCGATCGCCCTCGACGTCGGCGGAACCTGCATCAAGGGCGCGGCGGTGGCCGCGGACGGCCGCCTCTGCCACACCGAGCGCTGGTTCACCCGCGCCGAACGCGGACCGGAGGCCGTCCTCGAAACCGTCCTCGACTGCGCCGCCGAACTCGCCGGGCGCTTCCGCCCGGCCGCCGCGGGGATCGCCGTGCCCGGCATCGTCGACGAGGCGGCCGGCACCGCGGTGCTGGCCGCCAACCTCGGCTGGCGGGACCTGCCCGTCCGGCACTGGCTGTCCGAACACCTGGGCATCCCGGTCGCGTTCGGGCACGACGTGAGGGCCGGGGGCGTCGCCGAGGCCAGGGCCGGCGCCGGCCGCGGCAGCCGCAACTTCCTCTTCGTACCCGTCGGCACCGGAATCGCCGCCGCGCTGATGGTCGACGGGCGGCCGCTCACCGGCAGCCACACCCGCGCCGGCGAGCTTGGCCACCTGGTGGTGCGTCCCGGCGGCGAGCCGTGCGCCTGCGGCCATCGCGGCTGCGTGGAGACCCTCGCCTCGGCGGCCGCCGTCGCCCGCCGCTACACCGCCGCCACCGGGGAGGCGGGCGTCACCGCCGAGCAGGTCGGCGAGCGCGCCGCGACCGGGGACCGCGCGGCCGCCACCGTCTGGCAGGAGGCCGTCGACGCACTCGCCGACGGCCTGGCGAGCGCGATCACGCTGCTCGACCCCGAGCGGATTGTGATCGGCGGCGGCCTCGCCCGGGCGGGCGAGCCGTACTTCGCGCCACTGCGGGCGGCTCTGACGGCGCGGCTCTCCTTCCAGACGATGCCGGAGCTCGTCCCCGCCGAACTCGGCGACGAGGCGGGATGTTTCGGTGCCGGACTGCTCGCGCGGGACCTTCTGGGCGAGGGAGCGGCGGCGTGATCCTCACCGTCACCCCGAACGCCGCCCTGGACATCACCCACCACCTGGACCGGATGCGCCCGCACGGCAGCAACCGGGTCCGGGCGGTGGCCCAGCGCGCGGGCGGCAAAGGCGTCAACGTCGCCAGGATCCTGCACGCCCTCGGCCACCCGACCGTGGTCACCGGCCTGACCGGCGGCCTCACCGGCCGGGCGATCCGCGCCGAACTGGCGTCCGCCGGCCTGGCCGACCGCATGCTGGCGATCGCGGGCGAGTCCCGACGGACGGTGGCCGTGGTCGAGGAGGACGTCGGGGACACCACGATCCTGCTCGAACCCGGCCCGGTGGTGAGCGCCGAGGAATGGGCGCGGTTCCTCGACCACCTCGACACCCTGCTGCCGCACGCCGCGGCCGCGGTCCTCTCCGGCAGCCTGCCGCGCGGCGTGCCCGAGGACGCCTACGCCCACCTGCTCCGGCTCGCGCACGCACACGGCGTCCCGGCGGTGCTCGACGCCGACGGGGCGGCGCTGAGCACGGCGCTGGCGGCCGGACCGGCCCTGATCAAGCCGAACGCGGACGAACTCGCCGCCGCCACCGGCCTGACCGATCCGGTGGCCGCAGCCCGCGGGCTGCGGGCCGCGGGCGCCGGTGCGGTGGTCGCCTCGCTCGGCGGCGACGGCCTCGTCGCCGTCACCGCGCAGGGCAGTTGGCGCGCGCGCTCGCCCGAGCGGCTGGCAGGCAATCCCACCGGCGCCGGCGACGCCGCCGTCGCCGCGCTCACCCTCGGCCTGGTCGACGGAACGCCCTGGCCCGACCGGCTGGTCGAGGCCGTGGCACTGTCCGCGGCCGCCGTCGCCGCACCGCTGGCCGGCGACTTCGACCCCGCCCTCCACCAGGCCCTGCGGTCCCGCGTGGACGTCCGTCCCTTCGCAACCGAGGAGTTCGACCCATGCCCCTGAGCGGAACCGGCGCGATCGCCGCCGCCGCTGCCGAAGCCGCGTGCGGCGTCGGTGCGTTCAACGTCATCCAGCTGGAACACGCCCAGGCGATCGTCGCCGGGGCCGAGGCCGCCGGTGCGCCGGTGGTCCTGCAGATCAGCGAGAACGCCGTGCGCTACCACGGCGCCCTCGATCCGATCGGCGCCGCCACCCTGGCCGTCGCCCGGGCCGCGCGAGTGCCGGTCGCGGTCCACCTGGACCACGCCACCTCCGTGGAACTCGTCCACCGGGCCATCGAGTTGGGCTTCACCTCGGTGATGTTCGACGCCTCGGTACTGCCGTACGAGGAGAACGTGCGGGCCACCGCCGAGGTCGTACGGCGGTGCCACGCCGCGGGCGTCTGGGTGGAGGCCGAACTCGGCGAGGTCGGCGGCAAGGACGGCGTCCACGCCCCGGGCGTGCGCACCGATCCGGCCGAGGCCGCGGCGTTCGTCGCCGCCGCCGGCGTGGACGCGCTCGCGGTGGCCGTCGGCACCTCGCACGCGATGCTCACCCGCGACGCGGCGCTCGACTTCGAGCTCATCGGACGGTTGCGCCGGGCGGTGCCGGTTCCGCTCGTCCTGCACGGCTCCTCGGGTGTGGCGGACGGGGACCTCACCGCCGCCGTGGAAGCCGGCATGACCAAGGTCAACATCGCCACCCACCTCAACCGGGTGTTCAGCACCGCCGTCCGCCGGGCCCTGGCCGACGACGCGCGGCTGGTCGACACCCGCCGCTACCTCGGGCCGGCCCGCGCGGCCGTCGCCGTCGCTCAGGCGGGTCCGACGGTGGCGAAGGTCTCGCCGCCGAGTACCCAGCGGCCGCGGCGCATCACGGCGACCAGGTCGTAGCTCTCGGAGTCGACCACGACCAGGTCGGCGAGCTTGCCGGTCTCCAGCGAGCCGAT
>NZ_JBSHAP010000241.1:0-5870 GCF_053611565.1 Kitasatospora sp. NPDC054795 | reverse complement strand
AAGTCGGACGGACCGACTTCCCGCGCCGCGGTGTTTCCCGCGGGTGCGTCAGATCTGCACGCCGAAGTCCTGGGCGATCCCGGCCAGGCCGGAGGCGTAGCCCTGGCCGACGGCGCGGAACTTCCACTCCGCGCCGTTGCGGTAGAGCTCGCCGAAGATCATCGCGGTCTCGGTGGCGGCGTCCTCGGAGAGGTCGTAGCGGGCGATCTCGGCGCCGCCGGCCGCGTTCACCACGCGGATGTAGGCGTTGCGGACCTGGCCGAAGTTCTGGCCGCGGGCGACGCCGTCGTAGATGGTGACCGGGAAGGTGATCTTGACGGCCTCGGCCGGCAGGCCGGACAGGCTGATGTTGAGCGCCTCGTCGTCGCCCGCGCCCTCACCGGTGCGGTTGTCGCCGGTGTGCACGACGGTGTTGTCCGGCGTGCTGGTGTTGTTGAAGAACACGAAATGGGCGTTGGACAGCACCTTGCCGTCCGCGTTCAGGACGATCGCGCTGGCGTCGAGGTCGAACTCGGCGCCGGTCGTGGTGCGGACGTCCCAACCCAGGCCGACGGTGACCGCGGACAGGCCGGGGGCCTCCTTGGTCAGCGAGACGTTGCCACCCTTGGAGAGGCTCACTGGCATGACGATTGCAGTCCCTTCGTTCGCTTCGTGCGCTATTTCCCGGGACAACGCAATACTCCGGCGGCTTGGTTCCGCAGGAAGCGTGAATTCTTCGCGGGCGCCAATCGGAGGGCAAAGCCCGGGCAAAGCCGGTGTCAGACCCGCCGGAACCGGCCCTGCAGAGTCCAGATGTTCGGATTGTCGGCCAGGCCGGAGTGCATGTCGAAGAGGTCGGCCAGGGTGTCCTGGAGGAAGTCCCGGGCCTCGCGCCGCAGTTCGCCGTGGCGGACCACCACCGGCGGCTCGTCCGGCAGCCAGGTGGCGGTGACCTCGACCCAGTTGAAGCGGCGGGCGAAGCGCAGCAGCTCGGTGTTCTGGGTGAAGTCGAGGTCGGCGGTCTGCACCCGGGCGGCCCGGCCGCCGTCCGGGTCGCGGTCCAGGAGCTCGGCGACGTCGCACAGCGCCCAGGCGAAGTCGAGCACCGGAACCCAGCCCCAGGCGGTGGACAGGTCCGAGCCCTCGCCGTCCAGGTAGACGTCGCCGCAGAACAGGTCGTAGCGCAGGGCGTGCACGGACGCGGTGCGGTAGTCCGTCTGCGGGGGGTCGGGGAAACGGTTGGAGAGGGAGTAGCCGAGCTCGATCACGTAGGCCATTGTCGGGGCTCGGAGCGGATCGGGGTAACCGGGTGCGCGGGCGCGGGGGCGTACCGATAACCGGGTGACCGGGCGGGCCGGGCGCGGGATGATGGACGCATGTCCGAGCCCATCCGCGTACGGGGGTCGGTGGTCGTCCCCGACGCCGAGCTCGTCTGGCGCTTCTCGCGTTCCTCCGGCCCCGGCGGCCAGCACGTCAACACCTCCGACTCCAAGGCCGAGCTGCGCTTCGACCTGGCGTCGACCGGGGCGCTGCCCGAGGTGTGGCGCGAGCGTGCGCTGGAGCGGCTGGCCGGTCGGCTGGTGGACGGCCGGGTGCTGGTGGTCCAGGCCTCGGAGTTCCGCTCGCAGTGGCGCAACCGGGAGGCGGCCGCGGCCCGGCTGTCGGCGCTGCTGAGCGAGGCGTGCGCGCCGCCGCCGAAGGCCCGGCGGGCGACCAGGCCGAGCCGGGGAATGGTCGAGCGGCGGCTGACCAACAAGCGGCTCCGCTCCGAACTGAAGCAGGGCCGCCGGGCACCGCGCGGCGGCGAGTAGCCGGCGGGCGGTTCAGCCGAGGGTGCGGTAGCCGCCGCGGAAGTAGAGCAGCGGGCGGCCGGCCGGGTCGGGGACCACAGCCTCCAGGACGCGGCCGAGCAGCAGGGTGTGGTCGCCGGCGGGTATCCGCTGCTCGGTGCGGCACTCGACGGTGGCCAGCGCACCGTCGATCAGCGGGGCTCCGGTGCGCGGGCCGCGCCGGTGCGGGGTGTCCGCGAACAGCAGCCGGTCGCTGAGCCGGCCCTTCATGGCGAACCGGGAGCCGAGCGTCTTCTGTCCCTCGGTCAGCACCGAGACCGCCCAGGTGTCCGTCCGGGAGAGCACCTCGTCCATCCGTGAGTCCTCGCGGACCGAGATCAGTACCAGCGGTGGCTCCAGCGACACCGAGAGGAAGGACGTGGCGGTCATGCCGACGTCCTCGCCGTCCTCCGGGTCGTGGACGGTCACCAGGCTCACGCCGGCGGCGAGCTGGGAGAGGGCAGCCCGGAACTCGTCGGGCGTGGCGTGGGGGGCAGCTTCGGGCTGCGGGGACGGGTACACGTACCGCACGGTAGTCGTCACCCGGGAGGAACGGCATCGGGCCTTGGTCGTAGGACCGGCGCTCCGGCCGAAGGGTTGCGCCCGGTGGCCGAACTCACCCTCAGGAGTGAAGCGGCCGGACCGGCGGGCCCAGTCGGCTTCAGTCCGGGGCCCATGCGGTCGACCACGAGAAATGTGCCGATAGCGCTTTATGTCCCGCTATGGGACAGATGAACTGATTAAGGGCGCATTAGTGTCGTGTGATTTAAGTCACAAGTGATGGCCTATTGCTGACCGAGCGTGCCGAGCGCTGTGCTCCCTGTGATTCAGTTCTTCTGGCAATCGGACGATAACCAATCAAGAACTATCCGAAGCAGCCGGGGAGCCCCCGCATGGAAGCCGAGTCGGAGCCGTACGTCCGTCTCGCGACCCTCCGCACCTTGCACCGGGTCGTGGCGGACCTCAACGCTGCCCGCAGCCTCGCTGGCACGCTCCAGGCCGTTGTCGAAGGCGCGGTGCACGGGCTCGGCTTCGACGCCGCCGCCGTCAGCCTGGTCCGGCCGGACGGCGACCTCGTGGTGGCAGCCGTCTGGGAGCTGGAGGAGAGCCCGATGGGCGGCCCCTCCGTGCTGCTCGGCCAGGTCGGTTCCCGGGAGTCCTGGGACCGGCTGCTCGGCGTCAGCGACCACTGGGGCACCCTGCGTTTCCTGCCGTACGACCGCGGCTGGGCCGTCGCCAGCGACATCCCGCGCTGGATCGGGGACAGCCCGCTGCCGGTGTACGCCAACGACTGGCACCCCGCGGACGGGCTGCTCGCCCCGATGTACAGCGCCGGCGGCGACCTCCTCGGCGTCCTCTCGGTGGACCGCCCGCGCAGCGGCAAGCGGCCCGGGGCGTGGACCCGCGAGGCGCTGGAGATGTTCTCCCTGCAGGCCTCCATCGCGATCGGCAACGCCCGGCTGCGGGCCGAGATGCAACGCGCGCTGGCCCGCCTGGAGAAGGAACAGCAGGCGCTGCGGGCCAGCGAGGAGAGCTTCCGCCAGGCCTTCGAGTACGCGCCGAGCGGGATGGCGATCACCGAGCTGCACGGCGTCGGGCGCGGCCAGCTGACCAGGGTCAACGACGCGCTCTGCCGGCTGCTCGGCCGGCCCCGGGCGGTGCTGCGGCAGCAGAGCTTCGCCGACCTCGTGCACCCCGAGGACCGGGCGCTGCTGGAGCGCACCAGCGCCGAGAGCGGCCGCGCGGAGCTGCGGCTGTCCCGGCGGGACGGCGGCTACCAGTGGGTCTGCCTGCGCAACTCGATCGTCGCGGACGCGGCCGAGGGCCCGAGCTTCCTGCTCACGCACGTCGAGGACATCGAGGACCGCAAGCGGCACGAGTTCCAGCTCGCCCACCGGGCCAGCCACGACGCGCTCACCGGGCTGCCGAACGGCGCCGAGCTCAAGACCCGGCTGGCCCGCCGGCTCTGCGCCCAGCCGCAGCCGGTCGGCGCCGCGGCCGGCCAGGTCGAGGCGGCCTACCCGCAGCCGTACGGCTACCCGGCCGACTCCTACAGCGCGCACACGGCGCACGAGCGGCTGGAGGGCGCGGACCCGTACGCCGGGCCGGTGCACGGCTACGGACTGCCCGAGGGCCTGCCGAGCGGGCTCGGCGCGGGCTACGGGGAGCACGTCCACGCGGTGGTCCCGGCCGAGTACGGGCCGGGCGGCGAAGCCTGGTCGGCGCCGTTCCGCTCCGGGGGCGCGGCGGCGGTGGACAAGGGGCTCGCGGTGCTCTTCTGCGACCTGGACGGCTTCAAGTCGATCAACGACCGGTTCGGCCACAACGCGGGCGACGCGGTGCTGGTCGAGGTCGCCCGGCGGCTGAGCCAGGCCGTCCGGGACGGTGACACGGTGGCCCGGCTCGGCGGTGACGAGTTCGTGGTGCTGGCCGACGGGATCGGCCGCGAGGAGGCCAAGGACCTCGCCCACCGGCTGCGGGGCGCCATCATCCCGCCGATGAGGATCGACGGACGGGCGATGCGGGTGGGGGTGAGCCTCGGGGTCGGCTGGGCCGGCTGCGGGATGAGCATCGAGGAGGTGCTGCACACCGCCGACGAGCGGATGTACGACGAGAAGCGGGCCCGGGGCGGGGCGGTGCGCGGGGCGCGCGGCGAGCGCTCGCACCGGCGCGCGGGCTGAACCGGCGGACGGCCGGTGCGGGCTCGGGTCCGCCCAGGTCGGCCCGGGTTACCCGTGAGTTGTCAAGGGGTCTTTTCCCGCCGTCACATACGACAGGTAGGGTTCCCGGTACGACAGCGTCCATGATCTGCGCCGCCCGCAGCAGGCGGCGCACCGGATGGGGGAGCAGACCACCGTGACGACCGCCGGCAGCAACGGAGTGCCCGAGGGCCAGGGGGGCGGTGCCCCGCAGGACGACGACCCGTTCGGCTACCTCTACCGCCCGGCCGACGGTTCCACCGGGCAGCCGGCCGAGCCGCAGCAGGGGGTCCCGCGCACGTCGTACAGCCGCCCGATGGAGGTCGGGCGCGCGCAGTACGGCTATCCGCAGCGGGCGCAGCAACAGCAGCAGCCGTACGGCCAGCAGGGCATGCCGCCGCAGGGGTACCCGGGCGGTCAGCCGCAGGCCCCGTACGGCGGTCAGCCCGGATCGCCGCAGCAGCCCGAGTACGGTGCCGCGCCCACCCAGCAGACCCGCTACGCGGAGCACTCCCGGCCGCAGCCGGGGGAGGAGCCGCGCAGCAGCGGCCGGAGCAAGGGCGCGGTGATCGGCGCGGTCGCCGTGGTCGCGGCGATAGCGATCGGCGCCGGCATAGCGCTCTCCACCGGGGACCCGGACGACACCAAGAACAGCAAGGGCGGTACCGCGACCACCGCCCCGCCGGCCCCCAACAGCCCGGCGCCGACGGCCACGAACGCGAGCGCCGGCCCCACGTCGAGCGCCACCGCCATCTCCGGGCCGACGAGCGTGGACGCGGGCCAGCTCCAGGCGCAGAACGCGCCGTCCGGCAACAGCGTCAAGGGCGCCAAGTCCGCCGACGGCAGCTACCTGACGCTCCAGCCGGGCGGTTCGGTGACCTGGACCGGCGAGGTCGCCACGGCCGGGACGTACAAGCTGAGCGTGCACTACAACTACTCGGGCGCGGACCTCAAGGGCAGTGCCGTCGTGAACGGCAAGGACTGGCCGTCCGGGCTGATGTACAAGGTCTACGGGGCGCCCCCCAAGGACCAGACCGCCTCCTGGTTCTCCACCTGGATACTTCCGCAGTTCCAGGCCGGGCCGAACTCGGTGACCTTCACGGTGCCCTCCGGTGCGGTCCTGATCGACCAGATCACCATCGAGCCGAGCGGCTGACGCCACCGCGGACGCGACGTGGCCGCCCGTTCCCCTCGGGGGCGGGCGGCCGCGTCGTGTTCCGGGCGTCGCTCAGTCGGCCCTGACGGGCCGGAACGTCTCGCCGCCGAGCACCCAGCGGCCGCGGCGCATCACGGCGACCAGGTCGTAGCTCTCGGAGTCGACCACGACCAGGTCGGCGAGCTTGCCGGTCTCCAGCGAGCCGAT
>NZ_JBSHAP010000240.1:0-6046 GCF_053611565.1 Kitasatospora sp. NPDC054795 | reverse complement strand
GCCGAGCCCGGGCGCGGCGGCGCCGCCGGCGGGCGGACCCGCGCCGCAGCCGACCGGCGACCCGGCCGCGGCGCCGGACGCGCCCGTGCAGTCGGCCGGTGCGCCGGCGGCTCCCGTGCAGCCCCCGGCACCGGTCCAGACCCCGGCGCAGCCCACGCCGGGGGGCGTGCCGGCCGGGTACCACGAGTACAAGGACCCGAGCGGCTTCTCGGTCGTGCTGCCGGACGGTCTGCAGCCGACGGCGTCCGACGCCAACCGGCGGATCTTCAAGAACGCGGCGGACGGCAGCCAGCTGCGGATCGAGTGGACCACGTCGCCCGGCGCGAGCGCGGTCGCCGACTGGCAGGAGTCGGAGCCGAGTGTCCGCGGGCAGGTCACCAACTACCAGCGGCTGAACCTGGCGGCGATCACCTACCGGCAGTGGAGCAACGCCGCGGACTGGGAGTGGACCAACGGCACGCCCAAAATGCACTCGCTCAACCGCGGCTTCGTGACCGGGACCCCGGCCAAGTACGGGTACTCGATCTACTGGATCGTCCCGGACGCCGAGTGGGCCGCCCAGGCCCCGGTCCGGGACGTCGTCTTCAACAGCTTCCAGCCCGCGCCGTAGACGGGCTCTAACCGATCAGGCGCTGCTTGGCGCGGGTGAACTCGTCCTCGGTGAGGGCACCGGAGGTGCGCAGGGCGGCCAGCCGTTCGAGCTGGCCGATGAGCTGTTCGCCGGTGGCGGCTCCGGCCGGTGCGGCGGGCAGGGCCTTCGGGGTGTTGCGGGCGGTGCGGGCGGCGGCCCGGAGCCGCTCGGCGAAGAACTCGGCCTTGACCACGTCCTCGAAGCGGTGCGAGCCGGTGAGCGCCACCACCAGGAGCACTTCGCCGTTGAGCTTGGTGCGGGTCACGGTGACGTCGCTGACGGCGGCGAGCGGAACCGGGACCGGCGGCTTGCCGTCCTTCAGGAACAGGAGCCGATGGGTGGTCAGCACGAGCACTCCCTTGCGGAAGTGCTCGGGGTGGCGCCCGGCGGTGGAGGCGACCGGTTTCTCGCCGTCGATGACGGTCGCCTCCACGGCGCGGACGGCCTCGGCCTGGTTGGCCTTGCTGCTGTTCCCGGACGCCTCGAGGGCGGTGTCGATCAGATCGGTCCAGTCCATGGATCGAGCCTAAGGGAGCCGCTCAGTAGGCTGGTCGGCGAGCGAGAGGAACTGGCATGCGAGGCGGCCCCGAGCTGTTGCTGGCGGGACGGTACCGGCTGACGGACCGTCCCGGACCGCTGAGCGCCCACGCGGTGGACGAGCGGACCGGAGAATCGGTGCTGCTGAGCGCCCTGGAGCTGCCGGGGCTGCTGACGGTGGGGCAGGATCCGGAGGACGCCGCCGCGGCACAGGCGGACCGCCTGGTGCGGCGGGTGGCGGCGGTCGGTTCGGCCGCGCCGGTCGCGCACCCGCGGCTGCTGCGGGGGGTCGGCGCGTTCGTCGAGGGCGAGCTGCTGTGGACGGTGGAGGAGCGGCCGGCCGGGTGGACGGTGGCCGAGCTGCTCGCCGAGGGGCCGCTGCCGCCCTACCGGGCGGCCGAGTTGGCGGCGGACCTGGCGGGCGCGCTGCGGGCGCTGCACGCGGCCGGGCTGACCCACGGCGACCTGACCGCGGAGTCCGTGCTGGTCTGCGAGGACGGTGCGGCGATGCTCGGCGGACTGCTCGCCGGGGTGGCGCAGGAGGCGCTGGCCGAGGAGCTCGGCGGGCCGGCCGGGCGGCGCCGGTACGAGGTACGGGCGACCCTGGTCGGTCCGGTGGCGGAGCGTTGGCCGCTGGACGGCGGCCCGGCGGGCGACTGCTGGGCGCTCGGGGTGCTGGTGCAGCGGATGGTCACCGGCCGCGCGCCGTACCCGGAGCGGAACGTGCCGGAGCTGGTGACGGCCGTACGGGACGGGCAGCGCGAGCCCTCGGTGGTGTGCGGGCCGCTCGGGCCGCTGGTGGAGCGGCTGTTGCAGGCCGATCCGGTGCAGCGGCCGACGGCGGAGGCGGTGCGCGGGGAGCTGGCGGAGCTGTTGGCGGGGGCGCCGGAGCCGGTCGACGAGGAGCGGCTGGCGGCGATCGCGGTGCCGGCGCCGCCGGTGTCGGGGCAGCCCCGCCGGCGGGGCGGGAGGACCGGGGGCCCCGGGGGCGGCAGGAGTGCCCGAAAGGGCGGGAACGGCGGGGACTTCGGGGCAGGAAACGGCGCGAAGCCGCCCCGGATACCCCCGGCCCTATTGGGCCCGCTGTTGGTCGGTGGAGTGTTCGCGCTGCTCGCGCTGGGAATTGTCGCGGTGGTGCTGTTCGCGGGCTGACGGTCCGCTGGGATTCCGGTCCTGCGGTTCAGCGGGTGGGCATGATTACCCGGGGCGGCAAGGTGCGCCTAATGTGTGCGTGGGATTTGTTCGAACAGTGGTCTGCACCAGGCCCTCCGTCGCTGTGACGGCTGGCGGAGTGTGTGGGGGAGCGGGCGCAGATGGGTGTGCAGGACCGGCCGGAGGCGGCCGAGGCGGAGCGGTTGCTGGCCGGGCGGTACGAGCTCGGCGAGCGGCTCGGCCGGGGCGGCATGGGCACCGTCTGGCGGGCCTGGGACCGGATGCTCGACCGCGAGGTCGCGGTCAAGGAGCTGACCGTCAACCACCTGCCCGAGGAGGACCTCCAGATCCTGCACACCCGGATGAAGCGCGAGGCCAGCGCGGCCGCGCGGATCAAGCACCCCGGTGTGATCACCGTGCACGACGTGCTGGAGCAGGACGGCCGGCCGTGGATCGTGATGGAGCTGGTCGACGGCCGCTCGCTGGCCGACGTGATCAGCCAGGACGGCACCCTGCAGCCGCGCGCCGCCGCCGAGGTCGGCAGCCAGGTACTGGCCGCGCTGCACCGGGGCCACCAGCTGGGCGTGCTGCACCGGGACGTGAAGCCGGCCAACGTGCTGCTGGAGCGCGGCACCGGGCGGGTGGTGCTGCTGGACTTCGGCATCGCGAAGTACGAGGGCTCGACCGAGCTGACCCGGCCGGGGGACCTGGTCGGGTCGCCGGACTACCTGGCGCCGGAGCGTGCCCAGGGTGAGCGGCCCGGGCCGGCCTCCGACCTGTGGGGCCTCGGGGCGACGCTGTACGCGGCGGTCGAGGGCCAGTCGCCGTTCCGGCGGGATTCGCCGATCAGCACGCTCGCCGCGGTGGTCGACGAGCCGCTGCCGGAGTCGCGGCGGGCCGGGCCGCTGGGGCCGGTGCTGGCCGCGCTGATGGCCAAGGACCCGGCCGAGCGGCCCACCGCGGACGAGGCGGCCAAGATGCTGGCCGAGGTGCAGGCCGGGCACACGATGGGCCTGAAGTCGGTCGCGGCGGTGCGCACGCCCACCCGGTCGGTGCCGGTGGTGGACCGCAGCGAGGGCCCGGTGCCCGAGGCGGAGCCGGCCGAGGGCTCCGAGGAGCCGACCGAGCCGAAGGCCGCCGCACCCGCCGTTCCCGCAACGTCCGTCGTCCCCGCCGAACCGGACACCGCCGGGGGCGCACAGGCCGCTGCCCGGGCGCACACCGGGCCCGTCGCGCCGGTACCGCACTCCGTCACGCCCGAGCGGGGACCGGCCAAGCGCCGCAGCCTGCTGAAGATCGTCGGCATCGCGGTGGCCGTCGGCCTGCTGGCCGCCGCGGGTACCTTCCTCGTCACCCGGCACGTGGTCGGCGGCGACAGCCCCAACGATCCGACGCCGACTGCCGCGGAGTCCACCGGGCCCGAACCCACCAGTGACGCCACCCCCGCGGTGGCCCCGCCCAGCGGCTACCACTGGGTCGACGACCCGGCCGGCTTCCGCTTCCCGCTGCCGAACGGCACCCCGCCCTGGCAGCGGATCAGCGCCGGGGACAACCAGATCTTCTACAGCCCCGACGGCAAGGTGCACTACCTCCAGTTCGCCGTCACCGTCGGCCAGTCGGTCAAGCCGCTGGAGCACATGCGGCAGATGGAGACCAGCGTCTCCAAGTCGCTCAAGGACTACAAGCAGCACCGGATGGCCGGCACGGCGGTGAAGGGCCAGGAGGCGGCGGTCTGGGAGTTCAGCTACCTGGCCAAGGACGGCGGCCGCCGGCGCGCGATCGAGACCGAGTTCATCAGCCAGGACGGCACCAGCTACGCGATCTACTCGTCCAGCCCGGAGCGGGGCAGCGAGTGGAACGAGGCCGAGCAGCGCTTCTACGCCGTGCTCAACAGCTTCACCCCGACCCGCTGACCGGGGCCGGTCGAGGCGCCCGCTTTCACCCGACTGCGGCAGATTCTTGTTACCGACGGGTACCGGACCGGGCGCCGAACGCCTAGGCTGCGCCGTATGTCGGACCTCACAGCAGACGCAGTGGCCACCGAACACCCCGGCACGGGCAATCCGGCGGCACCCGGCGGTGCGCGGACCGTCGCCGCGGCCGTCCCGCCGTCCCTGGTCGCCAAGCTGGCGACCGGCGTCACCGCCACCGGCGAGCCCGACCTGGTGGAGACCGTCGCCCCGCTGACCGGCGAGCGGCTGGCCAGCCTGCCGCAGTCCACCCCGGCCGACGTCGAGGTCGCCTTCCAGCTGGCCCGCCGCGCCCAGGCCGCCTGGGCCGCGCTGCCGGTGCGCCGCCGGGCCGCCGTCCTGCTGCGCTTCCACGACCTGCTGCTCAAGCGGCAGGACGAGGTGCTGGACCTCGTCCAGGCGGAGACCGGCAAGGCCCGGCTGCACGCCTTCGAGGAGGTGCTGGCCGTCGCCATGGCCGCCCGGCACTACGGACGGGCCGCGCACGGGTACCTCCGGGACAAGCGGCGCGGCGGCGCGCTGCCGGTGCTCACCCAGGCCGTCGAGGCCCGCCGGCCCAAGGGCGTGATCGGCCACATCTCGCCGTGGAACTACCCGCTGGAGCTGTCCGTCGGCGACGCCCTGCCCGCCTTCGTGGCCGGCAACGCGGTGGTCAACAAGCCCGACACCCAGACCGCGCTGACCGCGCTGTGGGCCCGCGAGCTGCTGATCGAGGCCGGGCTGCCGGCCGACCTGTGGCAGATCGTGATCGGCGACGGCCCGGTGATCGGCCCCGCCGTGGTGGAGCACGCCGACTACGTCTCGTTCACCGGCTCCACCCGTACCGGCCGCGACGTCGCCCAGCGCGCCGCCGCCCGGCTGGTCGGCGCCTCGCTCGAACTCGGCGGGAAGAACGCCATGCTGGTGCTCGCCGACGCCGACCTCGACGCGGCCGCCGCCGGCGCCGTGCGGGCCTGCTTCTCCTCCGCCGGACAGCTGTGCATCTCGATCGAGCGGCTGCTGGTGCACCGCTCGGTGGCCGACGAGTTCCTGGAGCGCTTCGCCGCCCGCACCCGGGCGCTGCGCCTCGGCGGCGGCCTCGCGTACGGCGCCGACATGGGCTCGCTGGTCTCCGTCCGCCAGCTGGAGACCACCACCCGGCACGTCGACGAGGCGGTCAAGGCGGGCGCCACCGTGGTGGCCGGCGGACGGGCCCGGCCGGACCTCGGTCCGTTCTTCTTCGAGCCGACCATCCTCGACGGCGTCACCCCGGACATGGCGGTCTGCGCCGAGGAGACCTTCGGCCCGGTCGTCTCCGTCTACCGCTTCGACACCGACGAGGAGGCGGTGGCCGCCGCCAACTCCACGCCGTACGGCCTCAACTCCAGCGTCTGGACCAGGGACCTGCGGCGCGGCCGGACGGTCGCGGCCCGGCTGCGCACCGGCACGGTCAACGTCAACGAGGCGTACGCCGCCGCGTACGGCTCGATCGCCTCGCCGATGGGCGGGATGGGCGACTCCGGGCTGGGCCGCCGGCACGGCGCCGAGGGCATCCTGCGCTTCACCGAGGCGCAGACCATCGCGACCCAGCGGCTGATGCCGATCGCGCCCTCGTTCGGCCTGGACGACAAGCAGTTCGCCGCGGTGATGACCGGCGGCCTGCGGGCGCTCAAGGCGCTGCGCTTCAAGTAGGCCCGCTTCACGTGGGCCCGCTTCACTGGGCCCGCTTCACTGGGCCCGCTTCGCGTGGGCCCGGGCGGCGGGCCGGGCCCCGCAG
>NZ_JBSHAP010000239.1:0-6205 GCF_053611565.1 Kitasatospora sp. NPDC054795 | reverse complement strand
CCGCCGGAGGCCGCACCGGTCGAACCGGCGGCGGCCGCACCCGCGGTGGCCCCCGAGGACCCGGAGGCGGCGGCCGTCCCGGCGGCTGCCGCTCCGCCGACGGCGGCGGCTCCGCCCACGGCGGCCGCGGCGGCGCCGAAGCCGCCGACGCCGATCCAGACGAGCACGCCTCCGGGCAGCAGGGCGCGCAGCCCGGTGTTGATCTCGGTCAGTTCCAGGCAGGCGGCCGTGCAGCGGTCGCACTCCTTGAGGTGCCGGCCGACCTCCGCCGAGGCCCGCTTGCGCAGCGAGCCCCGCGCGTACGCCCCGAGCCGGTTGGCGTAGGCCTCGCAACCGCTGTCCTGGCTGCCCGAGACGTGCGCCTGGAGGAAGGCGGCGGCGAGCCGGTCGCGGGCCCGATGGGCCTGGACGGCGGTGGCGTTGGCGGTCTTGCCGAGCATCACCGCGACGGTCTTCGGGGACTCCCGCTCGACCTCGGTGTGCCAGAGCACCACCCGGTCGTCCTCGGGCAGTTCGGCGTAGGCCTGCATGACCATCCGCTGGTCGGCCAGCGCCATCGCCCAGGCGTCGGCGCCCGGGTCGGCGAGGTCGACGTCGACGACGGCGGCCGAGGTCTGCGCGAACACGGCGAAGTCGTCCACGAGTTGCTCGCGGCGCTCGCTGCGGTGCCAGGCGGCGGCGACGTTGCGCACGGCGGTCAGCAGATAGGCGCGGACGGCGAACTCGGGGCCCTTGCCCGCCCGCAGCGCCTGCAGGGTGCGGGCGAACACCTCGCCCGCGAGGTCCTCGGCGGTGAAGTTGTCCCGGCAGCAGGTGCGCGCGTAGCGGCGCACCGAGTCGGCGTGCCGGCGGTAGATCTCCTCGTACGCGGTGTCGTCGCCGGCCCGGACCCGGGCGGTCAAGTCGGCGTCGGAGGTGGGGCGCTCGCCGTCCACCGGGTCGGCGGGGGCGGGCACGGTCGGCCGGGCGGTGCGGCCGTCGCCGGTGAAGGGGGCGCCGACGAACGCCTCGGGGGCGACGCCGCCCCGGCCCGCCGGGGCCTGTCCGGGCACCCGGCCCGGGGGCAGCGCGGCGGCGGAGGCGGAGAGCGTCTCGCGGCTGGGCATCCCGGCCTGGTCGGGGACGTGTCCGGCGGCCGAAGCCGCTGCCGCGCCCGGCACTTGGGCCGTCCCGCCGACGCCGTTGAGACTGCAGGGCCCCTCGCCGGGATCACCGGAGAGGCCTCCGAAGTCGAGGCCGTACCCGTAGTCGTTCTGTTCCTCGGCGCTCACAACGGACCCCAGATTCCACGACAGCCCCCGTAGTGTGGCAGGGCGTGCGGGAGTGCGCAGGCGCACGGTTCCCCGACGTACGGCGCCGACGGCGCGCGAACGGCGCGCATCGGGACATTGGCTCCAACCACGGGCAAAGGATGGCATAGCGCAGGGACCGGCGGAAGCCGGACCAACCGCCTTCCACTCCTCCGAGGGGCCGTCGCGGGGGTGTTCGCCCAGCGTGCGGCGGTGGGGTGTGCGACTCCCGCACCCGGCGCGCGCATCCGGGCCGCGCGCCGGTCCTCCCTCCAACTCCCGTACCCGCCGGGCGTGGCGGACCGGTCGGCCCGGGTGTCAGCGCTCCCGCAGGCCGTCCATCAGGATCTGCAGCAGCCGGTCCGAGGGGGCGGCGGTCGGTTGACCGTCCGTCTGCGGAGAAATCGGCGAGAAACCGCCGGCCGCCTGCGCCGAGACCGACGGACGGGCCGCGTGCACCGGCACCGAGGCCGTCAGCACCAGCACCACGTCCGACACCGTGACGCCCGGACGCAGTTCGCCCGCCGCACCGGCCCGCGCCACCAGGGCGGCCAGCAGCTGCAGCAGCAGCCGGGGATCGGCGTCGGCCGCCGACGGCTCGACCACCCCGCCGGAGCGGGCCTCCTCGCCGCGCAGGTCGAAGCGGACCGCCGCGGGCGGTTCCGGCGCCCGCTGTTCGGGCACCCGGCCCAGTTCCTCCGCGTACCGGAACGCCTCCGGCGGCAGCAGCCGCCCGGCGCCGGTGGACACCGCGCGGGCCAGGTAGCCGGCCAGCGCCTCCCAGGCGCCGTCACCGCCGTACAGCGACTCCCGCGCCTGCGCGGTCAGCCACGCCACCTCCTCGGCGGCGATCCGCTGGACCAGCACCTCCTTGCTCGGGAAGCGCCGGTAGACGGTGCCGACCCCGACCCCGGCCCGGCGTGCGACCTCCTCCATCGGCGCGCCGTAGCCGAACTCGCCGAACACCTCGCGGGCCGCCCGCAGCACGCTCTCCAGGTTCCGCCGGGCGTCGACCCGCAACCTGGCCCCGGGCACCGGCACCGCGGGCTCGGCCCGGTACGCGACCGTCGGATACGCCGACCCGCTCTGCGGCGGCAGGTCCACCGGGCCGCGCTGTTCCGGGACCGTGCCCGGTCCGGCCTGTGGTGCACCCACCCGCCCCAACACCTGCTCCTGATCCATCATCCCAACTCTCCCCCGCAGGCGTCCGAAACCGGACCCTGTCGTCGCGCGCCCCTGCACCCCCCGGTGCAGCTCAGCCCGTCAGAAATGACCCGATGACCCATTGCTCGTGCCGCCCGTCCCGTTCCGGTGACCACGGTCGTGCCGCCGTGCCGGGTCCACGTCCGGCTCGGCGCGTCGGCACCGTCCGGGGCCCTGTCCGGGAACTACCCTTCCCCGGATGACTGTCCCCCAGTCGGGTTCTCACGCCAACGCTGGAACTGGCCGTAGTGGCCGCTCCACGGTGCGTCGCCGCCGATTGTCATGGCGACGGCCGCCCCGGTACACAATCCGACCATAGTTCACCACTCTCCGAGGCCGAAAGTGCGTCAGAAAGTCGCCCAGTAAGCACAACTGGCCACGACGGCCACTCGTGTCGCAACCAGCCCCGTACGGACTGTGGACAAGACGACCCCCGCCGGTCCTTCATAGGGGGCGTGATGGGGGGACACCCCCGGCCGCTGGGCGGCCGGGACGAAACGTCGCATCGGCAGGAGGCGCACCATCAGGATCCTGATCGCCGGCGGCGGCTGCGCCGGAACGGCCGCCGCACTCCACCTCCAGCGCGCCCTGCGGGAACGGCTGCGGCGCGGAGAGGTGGAGATCACCGTCGTCGAGCCCCAGGCCTACTTCACCTACCACCCGCTGCTGGCCGAGGTGGCGGCCGGCTCGATCGACCCGAGACACGTGGTGGTCCCACTGCGCCGGGTCCTGCCGGACTGCCGGGTGCTCACCGCCCGGATCACCCGGATCGAACACGCCGCCCGACGCGCCCTGGCCGACGCCGCAGGCCCTGGCGAGACCCCCGCACCGGTCGAACTGCCCTACGACGTCCTGGTGGTGGCCCCCGGCTCGGTCTCCCGCACGGCACCGGTGCCCGGCCTCGCGGAACACGGCCGCGGCTTCTCCACCGTCGGCGAGGCGGTGGGCCTGCGCAACCACGTCCTGGAGCAGCTCGACCTCGCCTCCGCCACCCGCGACCCGGCGCTGCGCCAGTCGGCGCTCACCTTCGTCTTCGTCGGCGCCGGCTACGCGGGCGTCGGCGCGCTCGCCGAACTGGAGGACATGACCCGCACCGCCGTGCGCGGCTACCACAACGTCCGCGCCGAGGACCTGCACTGGGTCCTGGTCGAGGCGACCGGCCGGATCCTCGCCGAGGAGTCGCCCGAACTGGCCGCGCACACCCTCGGCGAGCTGCGCGAGCGCGGCGTGGACATCCGGCTGCAGACCACTCTGGAGTCCGTCGCCGACCGGGTCGTGGTGCTCTCCGACGGCAGCCGCTTCGGCGCCCGCACCCTGGTCTGGACGGCGGGCGTCCGGCCGGCCCCGCTGCTGCGCGAGACCGACCTGCCGCTGGACACCCTCGGCCGGGTGCGATGTCTGGCGACCTTGCAGGCCGTCGGCCCGGACGGACGCGCCCTGCCCGGCGTGTGGGCGGCCGGCGACTGCGCCGCCGTGCCGGACCCGAACGCGGACGGAGCCCCCTGCGCCCCCAACGCCCAGCACGCCTTCGCCCAGGCCGAGCTGCTCGCCCGCAACGTCGTGGTGGCCCTGGACGGCGGGCCGCACGCCCCGGGCCTGGCCGACTACCGGCCCGGCCCCGCCGCCTGTTCGACCTCGCTCGGCCCGCGCCGGGCCGTCGCCCACACCCGGCGCGGCGGCCGGCTCACCGGCCAGCGGGCCTGGTGGCTGCACCGGGCCCGGCACCTGCGGCGGCTGCCGAGCGCCGAGCGCCGGGTGCGGGTGCTGATGGACTGGGTGCTCGGCGGGATGTTCTCCCGGGAGGTGGTCTCGCTGGGCGCGATGGAGCACCCGCGTTCGGCCTTCGAGGGAGGGTTCGGCCTGAAGTCCGACCGGCCGTCCGACGGCGGACCGGATGCCGCCCGGTGACCCCACCGGTCTACCCGTCCCGGCGGCCGACCGAACGGCGGGCCGGAGGGTGGATCGGAGGGCGGAACGGACGGCCACGCCGGGCGGGCGACTTCCGGAACCGGGCCTCCGCCTGACAGGATCAGCCCGACCTGGTCATTACCCCTTGTGCTGCTGTGCACACAAAAAGTGATGATATGCCTGGAAAACGAGGAAGCGGCCGTCGTTTGAACCTCATGCGCTGGAGCGCCCGCCTGGCCGGAGTCCCCTGGCGTGCCCTCCCGCCCCACGGGACCGGCACCGAGGACGGAGCCCCCTGCCCCGACGGCGTCGTCGTGCCCGGCCCCCGCGACCCGAGCAGCCCCGCCGCCACCGCCGAGCCGCTCGACCCGCACAAGCCGCAGAACCTGCGCGAGGTCCTCAACCGCATCCCCGCCCCGGTCGCCGTCACCTACGGCCCGCTCCACCAGCTCGGCTACGCCAACCGGGCCTACCGCGAACTCTTCGGCGAACGCCCCACCGGCCTGCCCGCCGCCGAGGCCCTCCCCGAGCTCGCCACCATGGGCGTCCTGCCCCTGATGGACCAGGTCATCCGCGGCGGCCGCCCGCGCAGCGTCAAGGCCCGCTGCATCCTCGGCCTCACCGGCAACCGCTACTACAACGTCTCCTGCGTCCCGCTCGGCACCGGGGAGAACGGCGACGCCCCCACCGAGGGGCCGCCCGCCGGAGTGCTGATCTTCGCCGCCGAGGTCACCGACCAGGTCCTCGCCGCCGCCCGCCTGCGCGAAGCCGAACGCCGCCAGCGCGAGGCCGCCGTCACCCTCCAGCGCAGCCTGCTCCCGCAGAAGCTCGACCAGCCGGCCGGCCTGCGGGTCGCCGCCACCTACCAGCCGGGCGGCGCCGAGGCCGCGGTCGGCGGCGACTGGTACGACGTGATCGCCATCGACGGCGGACGCACGGCACTCGTCATCGGCGACGTCATGGGCCGCGGCCTGCGCGCCGCCGCCGTCATGGGCCAGCTGCGCACGGCCGTCCGCGCCTACGCCCGCCTCGACCTGCCACCGCACGAGGTGATGCGTCTGCTCGACGGTCTCGCCATGGAGATCGACGCCAACCAGATCGCCACCTGCACCTACGCCGTCTGGGACCCGCGGCGCCGCACCCTCTCCTACGCCTCCGCCGGACACCTCCCCGTACTCCTGCGCTGCCCGGACGGCACCATCCTGCGCAGCGAGGAACAGAACGGCCCGCCGCTCGGCACCGGCGGCGGCCTGCACATCTCCCACACCCTGCGCCTGCTCCCCGGTACGACCGGCGTCCTCTATACCGACGGACTGGTCGAGCGCCGGGACGAGGACATCGACCAGGGCCTCGACCTCCTGGCCCGCACCCTGGCCGGAGCCATGGGCGCCCCCGAGGTGATCTGCGCCCGGCTGCTGCGGGCGATGGGCGTGACCTCCGAGCACGACGACGACGTCGCCGTCCTGGCCTTCCAGCTGCCGGCGGAGGAGGGCGCCGAGAAATCGGTTGCGCCGGTTGACTCGGCGAGCCCGGAGGTCTAGTGTTCTTCGAGCTGCCTGGCAGGGAGCACCGGACACGCGTCAGCGCGGACGGTCCCGGGGCAGCCAATCCTCTGAAACACCACTTCCCGGTTCGGGCCGGGTCGCTTCGTCGTTTTTTCATGTTGCGGCCTGGTGCTTATTCGGCGTGCGCATTTTATTGGGTTGCGGCCGGATTCGCTTTTCGGAGCGGGGATCGGCTAGAGTTTGAAACGTCGGACAGGGCGTCAAGCCCCGGAAGACACCGGCGAGTTGGATGAACGAAGC
>NZ_JBSHAP010000238.1:0-6245 GCF_053611565.1 Kitasatospora sp. NPDC054795 | reverse complement strand
GCTCACGGCCGCTGGTCTCCCCGGTGCTACGGCGCCGGGCTGAGCTTCTTCCACGGCCGGCCGCCGTTCGCCTCCGCCGTGCCGGGGGCGACCGTGGTGTACCACTGGGCGTACCAGTAGGAACCCTGGTACTTCACGAACGCGGCCGTCGAGGCGGCCGGGTCGCCGGTGAGCAGGTGGGTCTCCCGGGCGGTGGCGCCGCCCGCGAGTTCGATGTCGCTGCCCGCGGCCGAGCGGACCTTGAACAGGCCGTTGTGCTTCGGCCCGCCGGGTGCTCCCTCACTGCCGTTGTCGGCGATCGGGACGAGCCGCCACTTCTGTTCGGCCCGCCCGTCGCACCCCACGGAGGCGAGGTCCTGCCGGGAGGCAGTGGCGGTCAGACACCGGCCGCCGCCGGCGATCGTGTAGAGGCCGCCACCCGCCGGCTGGATCCGCCAGTACTGGTTGGCGTTCTGTTCCATCAGTTCCACGAGGTGGGCGCGGGACTGGTCGGGGTTGTTGTCGATCATCATGGGCTTGCCGGCGGGGCTGTCGCCGTACTCGAACATCCAGCCCTTGTCCCCCTTGTCGTACATCCGCCACAGCCGTCCGCCGTCGGGCCGGTAGACCTGGCCCTGCTTCCAGTCCGGTGCCTGGCAGGAGCTGCCCGCGGCGGGGGCGGGCGGTGTGACGGTCCGGACGTCGCGGCGCTGGTCGCCGGTCGAGCCGTACTCCCGGCCGCCGATCCTGACCGTCACGTTGGACGGCCCGGTGATCGGCAGGTAGTACTTCAGGTCGATGTCCCGGGACTTGCCCGGCGCCAGGTCCTCGCAGTAGCCGAGGGTGAGGGTGAGCCGGTGGAAGTCCCCCTTGAGTCCGCCCGTGTTGGGGCCGGTGTGGCCGGGGACGAGGCCCTTCATCTCCTTGTAGTCGTCGTCCTTGACGACCGGCGGCATCGAGGTGGGCAGGTCGAGGGCGATCTCGGTGCCCTGGGCGAGCGTGACGCCGGAGTTGTTGGTGATCCGCAGCTTCGGCTGGACGGGGTAGAAGTCCTTCTCCCCGGTGGGGAAGTCCACCAGTTCGGCCTTGACGTCGATCACCTCGGCCGGCTGCGGACGCCCGCCGGCCTTGGTGTTGCCGGTGGCGCCGGCGCCCTTGAAGGCGTTGTCCAGGCGGGTGGTCAGGTCGTAGCCCATGCCCCACTCCCCGCCCGGGCGTTGGGCGTAGTCTCCGGCGAGTTCCCAGATCATCGCGCCGCCGATGCCCTTGTCGACGATGTAGCGGGCCTTGGCGTCGAGCGACTTCTCGTTCTCGGTGGAGAGGAACACCTTCTTGGCGTCGTTCCACAGCCAGGGCGGCTGGAGGGCGTCCGAGTACTTCTCCGCGTACGTGCCGGTCAGCTGTCCGCTCGGCAGGTTGGTGTCGACACCGTAGGACCGCAGGTAGCCGGGGGTCCGGCCGTCCTGGAGGTTCTTGGTGTGCCACAGCGGGTTCGACCCGGCGCCGACCTCCCGCTCGTTCTCCAGGTCGTGCCAGACGTTGTCGATCCCGACCGCGCCCGTCCCGCAGGACTGCGCGTTGGCCGGGCCGCGCCCGCCGGTGCCCAGCGGGCACTGGGCCTGGTCCGGCATCGCGGCCGTTCCCCACAGCCCGTCCGTGCCGCCCTGGACGTCGCGCCAGCCCCGGGAGTAGTACGGGATGCCGAGGTTGATCCGGCCGGCCGGCAGCGCGCCGCGGTGGTAGTGGTAGGCCCAGTCGACGTTGAAGTAGCCCTCCTTTTGGAAGTCCTTAGTACTTCAGCCGTAGATCGTGATCTTCATGCCTGATTCGCGGCTTGGCGGCGGTAGTGACAGGCCTGGGCGCGGGCTTGGTGGCGGCGGCGCCAGTCGGACCAGCCGAGCCGGTGGGCCGCGTCGCGGACTGACCGGATGACAAGCGTGGTGAACAGGCGCTGGATCTCGTTGCAGGTCAGCGGGATGAGGCCGGTCTCCTCGGGTTGGCGAGCATGGTCGTCGGCTCGGACAACGGCCAGGAAGGCGTGGGCGAGCATCGCGAGGGTGACCCAGCGGGACCAGGACGCGAAGCGGCGGACCTGGTGCTCGTCGAGTCCGGTCAGACCCTTGCCGGACTGGAAGAACTCCTCCACCCGCCACCTTGATCCCGCGACTCTCACCAACTCGGTCAGCGGCACCGGACGGGGCGAGTAGCAGCGGTAGAAGGCGAGTTCGCCGGTGCTGCGGTTGCGGCGGATCAGCAGTTGGTGACTGCCGGGGCCGGGGTGGGCGAGGTCGATGACGGCCCAGTCGTAGAAGCGGTGCCCCTTCGCGCCGGCCCCGGCGGACAGTTTCTGCCAGGCCCGCTTCGGCAGCATCTTGGCCAGGGCATCAGCCCGGAACTTCCCCGCCCGGGTGGGGACTTCGTGGGTGCGGGCGACGGCGAGCACGTAGCCGACGCCGCGTTTCTCCAGTGTGACCCGCAGCTTCGGGTTGCCGCCGTAGACCTCGTCGCCGGCGACCCACGGGGCCCGGTGTCCGGCGTCCAGGAACCGGCCGATCATACGGGCGGCCAGCTCCGGTTTGGTGGCGAACGCGGTCTGATCGCCGAGCCCGGCGACCTGGCAGCGGTCGGGCTGGTCGGTCCAGGAGCGCGGGACGTACAACTCCCGGTCCACCGCGGCGTGCCCGCTGCGGCCCGCGTAGACGAGGTAGACTGCGACCTGCGAGTTCTCGATCCTGCCCGCCGTTCCGGTGTACTGGCGCTGGACGCCGACCGTGTGCAGGCCCTTCTTCACGTCCCCGGTCTCGTTGACCACCAATACCGCCCGGTCGTCGTGCAGATGGTCCACCACGTAGTCGCGCACCTCGTCGCGTACCAGATCAGCATCCCACTTGGCCCGGCCCAGCAGATGCTGCATCCCGTCCGGAGTCGCCTCACCGGCCCACTCGGCGATCGTCCAGCAGTTCTTGCGCGGCAGGTCCGACAGCAGCCCGAGCACCAACTGCCGCACTCGGCGCCGGGGCTCGACCCGCACGAACCGCCCTGCGATCCGGCCCATCAGACCCTCGAACGCCTCCTGCCAACGGGCAGGGTCTACGCTGTGACCTGCGGCCACCGCATGATCTTCTGTCTTCACACACCGATGATCAGCGGTGGCCGCAGCCGTGCCCCCACCAGCCCCCACCAGCAAGATCGCGTGCGGGTGCCTGGAGTTGCGAGCCCGCGCCCGTCGTTGCTGGCACTGGCCTTATCGTCGCCATGTGACACCGAGACCACCGCGCAAGATTCACGTCGACGGGCTTGAGTACCGCTGGGTAATCCAGGTCCTCGATCCCGGCCACGTCGCTGTACGCATCTGGCGCAATGGGCCGGGCCGGCGGCGCCAACTCGTCGTTTCTGTGGAGTTCGACGATTTCTGGCTGCACTTCCGAGAGATCGCGGCCGCGAGTGAGAGGGCCGATGAGCTGTTCAACCTTGAACCTGTCACGCCCGGTCTGACAGCCGCTCTCATCCGCGCCGGCATCGCAGTTGGGTGGCAGCCGGAGGCGACGGGAGAGCCTGCGCATTTCACCTTGGTCGGCGACAGGACGGCGTTCGCCCTTGTTGCGGAGGCGCGTCGGTGAATGCGGCAGCGCGCATCTGGACGGCCAGTCGTAAAGGATCCGTCGGCGACACCGGACCGCACGTCAGGAGACAAGACACCGCCGAAGCCCTGTGGCCAGGGCAGTTCCTCACTCCATGGGGAACTGTCCTCACATCACGATCTACGGCTGGAGTATTAGGGCGCGGCCAGCCCGAAGAAGGCCTTTCCGCACGTCGTCATGATGTCGGAGAACTTCAGGTCGTTGCCGCCGATGGAGACGACGACCATCCTGATGTCATTGGTGCGGGCGAGGTCGGCCAACTGCTGGATCTGGGGCTTCTCGTTGCTGAGCGACTCCGTGAGGATGTCCTTCGTCGTCGCACCCGAACAGGCGATGTTGAACCGCCGCTCGACGGGGATGCCCTCGAACTCCGCGCCCTTGATGGGGGCCACGTCGGAGCGGTCGCACCGGTTGCCGCCGTTGCTGTAGGACGTCGTGTCGTACACGCAGTCCTGCTTGTCGTCCTGGCAACGGGAGCGCCGGTCCGTGCCCCAGACGTCCCCCTCCTCCTTGGTGAGCGCATTGCCCGCCCAGCGGCCGCCCTCACCGGAGATGTAGCTGTCGCCCATGGAGACGATGGCCGAGGGCTTCGTGTCGCAGGCGTCCCCGGCGGTGATCGTGGCGACGCGCGCCGCCAGACCGGCGGCACCGTACCTGGTGGGGTCTTCCCACGGGGGAACGACGCAGTCCCTGCTCGGCCCTGTCGCGGAGAAGTGCACCGGGTAGTGGTCCGACGAGCCGTTGTATCGGGTCTTGGCGACGACAAGACTGTCGATCGGAGGGTTGGCCACCATGTAGTCCAGCCCCACACCAGCCGTGTTCTGGGTGGGGACCTCCGGTCCGTTCGGGTCTCCCCCCTTCTTCACGTAGTAGGTGGACGCGAAGTCCGGTCGGAACGTCGACGCCCGGCTGTTGAAGTCTCCGAGGGCACGCCACGGCTGGTTCCCGACCTCGGCCTGGATGGCGGTCATCAGGGCGGTGCTGTGCGGATTCTGCCGCTCCCCCGCCCGGATGGAAGCGGCGTGGATGTCGAAGTACCAGACACCGCCCACCCGGATGCCGAATGCCGGACGGGATCTGATCCACTTCGTTGCCCCAAGCCCGCTGAGGAAGGATCTTCAGGTAGTAGAGGCGACCGTCCGGCTGACGCGACCCGTTCTTGCCCCAGTTCCCGGTGTAGAGCTTGTACTTCAGGATCCCCAGGCCCGTCGGAGTAACCGTCTGGTCATTCAGGTTGTCCAGAACCAGGTTCTCGTCCACCAGGGGGAAGTCGGTCGGAGGCGTGGTGACCTCCTGAAGTGCCACCACATCGGCGTCCTTGAAGAGCGACCCACGGATGAACGTCCACTTGTTACCGCCGCCCTGGGAGTTGAATGTCACCGCCCGCTGGCCCATCTCCACGGCCGCTGCCGGTGCGGGCGGCAGCAGCAGCAGCGCCCGCAGCAGGCCTGCGATCAGGGCCAGTCCCATCACTGACCCAGGCTCCGGCGGCGGCCCGGGCGTCGTGTCCGCCCGCTCAGCCCTTGCATGTTCATGTGCTCCGTCTTCTCGGTGGAATTCCTCAGCTGGCGGATGGTGCGCGAACCCGGTAGACAATCGATCAACGTCTCGTCAATCACCGCGCACAGGGCCGGCTCCGCTCGCACCGGGGCGGGCGGACCGGCCTTCCGTGACCGCGTGCCGGATCCACCACACGAGGACGTGGAGGGCCAGGGCGGCGATCAGGCCGGCGCCCGCACCCTTCGCCGCGTCGGACAGCACGCCTTCGACCAGGCCGGCCGACGACAGCCCAGTCGTCTCCGCCTCCGGGCCGGCGAGCCACCGCCAGGCGTGGGCGACGGCTCCGACGACCGTGAACAGGGCCATCGCGAGCAGGACTTGGCGGCGCGGACCACGGACCGGCCGGGCGTGACCGGAGCCGGGGAGGAACTGCCCCCTCCTGCGCCACGCGTACAGCGCGATCGCGACCAGGCCGCCGATGGTGCTCGCGTGCTGCAGGGCCCGCGCCCAGGTGAGGCCACCCACCAGCGTGGAGGCCAGCCAGGGTGTGCGGGCGACCACGAAGCCGTCCACGTGGGTGAACGCGTCCCAGACCAGGTGGGTGGCGATGCCCACCAGCGCGGACAGGACGGCCCAGCCGGCCCGCCGGACCGGCGCAGCAACCGCCCCCGACGGCGGCCCTGGCACGGGCGACGGCAGCAGGAAGGCCAGCGGGCGCCGGGCGGCCCGGAGCAGCGCCCACAGCAGGAGCGCGTACGGCAGGGTGACGGCGACGACACCCGAAACGCCGTGCGTGGTGGTGGCGTTGGCGAAGGGCTCGTACCAGGACTGCGCGCCGACGGGCAGTCCCGTGGTGACCAGGAAGTAGGGCAGGTCCGGTGCGACGGCTCCGGCGACCAGCGCCGTGCGACTGAAGGGCCGCCGCATCAAGGGCAGTACCGCCGCGGGGTGGGACAGGGTGAACGGCATGGGCATCCTCTCGCACGGACCAAATAGTCCGTCGAACGGAATGCTACGTCAAACGGACTATCAGGGGCGCGGCTGGGGGGGGGGGGGGCGGGGGGCCCGCGCGGCGCGGGCGGGCGGGGGGGGGGGGCGGGGGGGCGCGCGGGCCGCGCCGGCGCG
>NZ_JBSHAP010000237.1:0-6336 GCF_053611565.1 Kitasatospora sp. NPDC054795 | reverse complement strand
CGAGGGGTCGCTGGAGCTGCCGGGCCTCACCGCGCAGCCCGAGTCCTTCGGGACCCCGCCCGCGAAGTTCGATCTCAACCTGACCTGTGTCGAGAGCCGGGACGGTTCCAACGGGCCCGCCGGTATCACGGCTGTTCTGCAGTTCGCGACCGATCTGTTCGATCGGGGGACCGCGGACCAACTGGCGGAGCGGTTGGTGCGGTTGCTGGGTGTGGTGGTCGGGGATCCGGAGGTTCCGGTGTCCGGGTGGGAGGTGTTCGATTCTCCCGAGCAGGAGCGGTACTTCCTGGAGCGGGCGGAGCGGGCGCGGGCCGGTGCGGCGGAGGAGGCCGGGGAGGGGCAGGGCGTGGTGCGGGGGCATCGTGGTCCCCGGACGGCGCAGGAGGAGATTCTGTGCGCGTTCTTCGCCGAGGTGCTCGATGTGCCGTCGGTGGGGATCGATGACAACTTCTTTGCTCTGGGCGGTCATTCGCTTCTCGCGACGCGGTTGATCAGCCGGATCCGTACGACGCTGAACGCCGAGCTGGGCATCCGTGATCTGTTCCGCAACCCGACCGTGGTCGGGGTCGTGGAGAAGTTGAAGGACGGTGGCCCGGCGCGTCCGGCGCTGGTGGCGGGCGTGCGGCCGGAGGTGCTGCCGCTGTCGTTCGCGCAGCAGCGGTTGTGGTTCCTGGACCAGCTCGAAGGCGCCTCCGCCACCTACAACAGCCCCTTCGCCTTCCGGCTGCACGGGGCGGTGGACGTGGAGGCTCTGCGCGGCGCGATCGGCGACGTCGTCGCCCGGCACGAGGCCCTGCGCACGGTCTACCCGACGGTCGGTGGTCAGCCCCGTCAGCTGATTCTGCCGGTCGGCGATGTCGAGGTCCCGTTCCGGGTGGAGCCGTGCACGGAGGAGGGGGTGGCGGAGCGGGTCTCGGCCGAGGCGTTCGCCACGTTCGACCTGGCCTCCGAACTCCCCCTGCGGGTCGCGCTGTTCGCGCTCGGTGGGGACGAGTCCGTCCTCGTGCTGACCTTGCACCACATCGCGAGTGACGGTTGGTCCTCCGGTCCGCTCTGGTCGGGTATCGCCTCGGCCTACCGGGCCCGGCTGGCCGGTTCCGCGCCGGTCTGGGAGCCGCTGGCGGTCCAGTACGCGGACTACGCACTGTGGCAGCACAACCAGCTCGGCGAGACCATGGACCAGCAGCTCGCCTTCTGGGCGGAGGCGCTGAAGGGCTCGCCGCAGGAGGTCGTTCTGCCCTTCGACCGCCCCCGCCCCGCCAGTGCCTCGCACGAGGGCGAGCTGCTGGAGTTCCACCTCGACGCCCAACTGCACGTCGAACTCGACGCGTTGGCGCGCCGCCACGGGGTCACTCTGTTCATGGTGCTGCACGCCGCGCTGGCGGCTCTGCTGTCGCGGCTGGGCGCCGGCACGGACATTCCGATCGGCACGGTCGTCGCCGGGCGTTCGGACCAGGCCCTGGACGACGTGATCGGGTTCTTCGTGAACACGCTGGTGCTGCGGACGGATGTGTCGGATGCCCCCACCTTCGGTGAGCTGCTGGGCCGGGTCCGCGACACCGACCTGGCGGCGTTCACCAACCAGGACCTGCCGTTCGAGCGGCTGGTGGAGGAGCTGAACCCGGTGCGTTCGCTGGGCCGGCACCCGCTGTTCCAGGTGCTCCTGGTCCTGCAGAACAACGACGAGGGCACCCTGCGGCTGCCGGGCCTCACCGCGCAGCCCGAGTCCTTCGGGACCCCGCCCGCCAAGTTCGACCTCAACCTGACCTGCGTCGAGAACCGGGACGGTTCCAACGGGCCCGCCGGCATCCTCGCCGTCCTGCACTACGCCACCGACCTCTTCGACCGCACCACCATGACCCTGCTGGCGGAGCGGTTGGTGCGGTTGCTGGGTGTGGTGGTCGGGGATCCGGAGGTTCCGGTGTCCGGGTGGGAGGTGTTCGATTCTCCCGAGCAGGAGCGGTACTTCCTGGAGCGGGCGGAGCGGGCGCGGGCCGGTGCGGCGGAGGAGGCCGGGGAGGGGCAGGGCGTGGTGCGGGGGCATCGTGGTCCCCGGACGGCGCAGGAGGAGATTCTGTGCGCGTTCTTCGCCGAGGTGCTCGATGTACCGTCGGTGGGGATCGATGACAACTTCTTTGCTCTGGGCGGTCATTCGCTTCTCGCGACGCGGTTGATCAGCCGGATCCGTACGACGCTGAACGCCGAGCTGGGCATCCGTGATCTGTTCCGCAACCCGACCGTCGTGGGCGTCGTGGAGAAGTTGAAGGACGGTGGCCCGGCGCGTCCGGCGCTGGTGGCGGGCGTGCGGCCGGAGGTGCTGCCGCTGTCGTTCGCGCAGCAGCGGCTGTGGTTCCTGGACCAGCTCGAAGGCGCCTCCGCCACCTACAACAGCCCCTTCGCCTTCCGGCTGCACGGTGCGGTGGACGTGGAGGCTCTGCGCGGCGCGATCGGCGACGTCGTCGCCCGGCACGAGGCCCTGCGCACGATCTATCCCGCGCACGACGGTCGGCCCTGCCAGCTGGTGCTGCCCGCAGACGCCGCCCAGGTCCCGTTCCGGGTCGAGCCGTGCACGGCGGACGGGGTCGCGGAGCGGATCTCGGCCGAGGCGTTCGCCACCTTCGACCTGGCCTCCGAACTCCCCCTGCGGGTCGCGCTGTTCACGCTCGGCGGGGACGAGTCCGTCCTCGTCCTGACCTTGCACCACATCGCGAGTGACGGTTGGTCCTCCGGTCCGCTCTGGTCGGGTATCGCCTCGGCCTACCGGGCCCGGCTGGCCGGGGTCACCCCGGAGTGGGAGCCGCTCACCGTTCAGTACGCCGACTACACCCTCTGGCAGCACAACCAGCTCGCCGAGACCATGGACCAGCAGCTCGCCTACTGGGCGGAGGCGCTGAAGGGCTCGCCGCAGGAGGTCGCTCTGCCCTTCGACCGCCCCCGCCCCGCCACCGCCTCGCACGAGGGGGAGCTGCTGGAGTTCCACGTCGACACCGAACTGCACGTCGAACTCGACGCGTTGGCGCGCCGCCACGGGGTCACTCTGTTCATGGTGCTGCACGCCGCGCTGGCGGCCCTGCTGTCGCGGCTGGGCGCCGGCACGGACATTCCGATCGGCACGGTCGTCGCCGGGCGTTCGGACCAGGCCCTGGACGAGCTGGTCGGGTTCTTCGTGAACACGCTGGTGCTGCGGACGGATGTGAAGGGTGAGCCGACCTTCGGTGAGCTGCTGGGCCGGGTCCGCGACACCGACCTGGCGGCGTTCACCAACCAGGACCTGCCGTTCGAGCGGCTGGTGGAGGAGCTGAACCCCGTCCGTTCCAGTTCCACGCACCCGCTGTTCCAGGTGATGCTGGTCCTGCAGAACAACGACGAGGGGTCGCTGGAGCTGCCGGGTCTCACCGCGCAGCCCGAGTCCTTCGGGACGCCGCCCGTCAAGTTCGATCTCAACCTGACCTGCGTCGAGAGCCGGGACGGTGCCAACGCGCCCGCCGGCATCCTCGCCGTCCTGCACTACGCCACCGACCTCTTCGACCACACCACCATGAGCGTGCTGGCGGACCGGCTGCTCCGGCTGCTGGCCGCCGTGGTCGCGGACCCGGACCGGCCGATCGAGGCGGTCGACGTCCTGAGCCCGGCCGAGCGCCGGCGGATCCTCGTGGAGTGGAACGACACCGAGCGCGTCCCGGCGGACACCCGACCGGTCCCGGAGATCTTCGAGGGGAGCGTCCGGCGGATGCCGGACGCGAACGCGCTCGTCTTCCAGGGCGAGGCCCTGACGTTCCGTGAGCTGAACGCGCGGGCGAACCGCCTGGCGCGGCTGCTGATCGACCGCGGGGTGGGGCCGGAGCAGACCGTGGCCGTCCTGCTCCCGCGGGGCACCGACCTGATCGTCTCGCTGCTGGCGATCCTGAAGGCCGGCGCCTGCTACGTCCCCGTCGACCCGGAGTACCCCGTCGAGCGGGTCACGTACATGCTGGACAACTGCGGGCCCGCCCTCGTGATCACCGGCCGGGAGACCGCCGCGCGGTTCGCGGGCCTCGCCGGGCGCGTGCCGCACCTGCTGGACCTGACGGAGCCCGCAGTCGGCGCCGAACTGGCCGGCCGGTCCGACACCGACGTGTCGGACGCCGATCGGCTCTCGCCGTTGCGCCCGGAGCACTCCGCGTACGCCATCTTCACCTCCGGGTCGACGGGGCAGCCGAAGGGTGTGCTCATCGAGCACCACTCGCTGGCCAACCTCGTCCACAGCCACCGGGAGGACGTCTATCGGGCCGACATCGCCTCCGCCGGCCGCCCCCTGCGCGCCGCCATGATCGGGGCGACGACCTTCGACGCCAGCTGGCTGCTGCTCTTCTGGCTGCTGGACGGCCACGAGCTGCACCTGGTGGACGACGAGACGCGCCGGACGCCGGAACTCCTGGTCGACTACATCGAGGCCGAGGGGATCGACTACATCGAGACGACCCCGACCTACTGCCGGCAGCTGATCGAGCTGGGCATGCTCTCCGCGGAGCGCTCCTCCCGCCCCCGGATCGTCGACGTCGGCGGCGAGGCGGTCGACGAGGCGCTCTGGGCGGACCTGCGGCGGGCCGGGGTCGCCGGCAACAACCAGTACGGTCCCACCGAGTGCACCGTGTACAGCACGAACGCCGTGATCGGCGCGTACGAGCGGCCGGTCATCGGCCGGCCGATCCGCAACACCCGGCTGTTCGTCCTGGACGACCGGCTGCGGGTGGTCCCGCCGGGTGTCCCCGGCGAGCTGTACATCGCGGGGGAGCTCCTGGCCCGCGGCTACCTGGGCCGGCCGGCCCTGACCGCCGAGCGCTTCGTGGCGAATCCGTTCGGGGCGCCGGGTGAGAGGATGTACCGCACCGGCGACCTCGTGCGGTGGCGGGCCGACGGTGCCCTGGAGTACGTGGGCCGGGCGGACGACCAGGTGAAGATCCGCGGCTTCCGGATCGAGCCGGGGGAGATCGCCGCGGTGCTGATGGCGCACGACGCGGTGGCGCAGGCCGCCGTGGTGGCGCGGGAGGACCGGCCGGGGGACCAGCGCCTGGTGGGCTATGTGGTGCCGGTCGCCGACCGGGAGGCCGACCCGGAGGAGCTGCGGCGCTTCGCCGCGGGGCGGCTGCCGCGCCACATGCTGCCGTCGGCGGTCGTGGTGCTGGAGGCGCTGCCGATGACGTCGCACGGCAAGCTCGACCAGCGGGCGCTGCCGGCCCCGGTCGCCGGTGCGGGCGGCGGCGGGCGGGCTCCGCGGTCGGCGCAGGAGGAGATCCTGTGCGCGGTGTTCGCCGAGGTCCTCGGGGTGCCGTCGGTGGGGATCGACGACGACTTCTTCCTCCTGGGCGGTCACTCGCTCCTCGCGGCCCGGCTGATCAGCCGGATCCGCACCGCCCTCGGCGCCGAGATCGGCATCCGGGACGTCTTCGACGCCCCCACCGCCGCCGCCCTCGCCGGACGGCTGGACGACGCGGGGCAGGGCGACGGCGCCCTCGCCACCCTGCTGCCGCTGCGCAGGAGCAGTGGGCCGGCGGCCCGGCCGCTCTTCTGCGTGCACCCCGCGGCCGGCATCAGCTGGGTCTACTCGGGACTGCTCCGCCACCTGGACGGCGACCGTGCCCTGTACGGTCTCCAGGCCCGCGGCCTGCTGGCCCCCGAGGCCGTCCCGGAGAGCCTCGACGCCATGGTCGACGACTACCTGGCACTGATCCGCTCCGTGCAGCCGCAGGGCCCGTACGCGCTGCTGGGGTGGTCGTTCGGCGGGGTCGTGGCCCATGAACTCGCCGTCCGGCTCCAGGAGGAGGGCGAGGAGATCGAGCTCCTCACCTTGATGGACGGCTTCCCGGCCGGTGGCACCGGGACCTCGGCCGGGTCGGCCGAGGCGCTGAGCGGCGAGGAGGCCGTGCGGGCGCTCCTGGAGTCGCTCGGCTACGACCCGGATTCCGCGGCGGCGGCGGACGGTCCGTTCGCGCTGCTCGACGACGCCACGCTGGAGGCCATGGCCAGGGTCTTCCTCGGGAACGTCGCGGTGCTGGACTCGTTCAAGTCCCGTACGTTCAGGGGCGATGTGCTCTTCTTCGAGGCGACCAGGGAGGAGCCGCTCCCCCCGGTGCGGCCCGAGGACTGGCAGCCCCACGTCACGGGCCGGATCGAGGTGCACCGGGTGACCGGGCGGCATGGTGAGATGACGAGGCCGGATCAGCTCGCCCAGATCGGCCCGGTCCTCGCCGCCCGCCTCGCGGGCGAGCGCGACGGGTCCTAGCTGCTGGATCGGCGGGCCGGGTGGCGGGGGGGCCACCGGGCGCGCCGCGGCGCGCCCGCACGTGCCGGGCGCGC
>NZ_JBSHAP010000236.1:5891-6474 GCF_053611565.1 Kitasatospora sp. NPDC054795 | reverse complement strand
GGTCGGGACGGCCACCCGGAGCATCCCTACCACCCCGACCGTCCCGACCGTCCCCGCCGCTCCGAGTGCCCCGACCTCCGGTGGCCGCAGCGCGCACCCCGGTGCGGATCGCGGCCTTCGTGGACCGGCGGCCGGACGCCCGGCGCCCTCCGACGCCCCGCAGGGCAGGGCGGGTGCCTCCATCGCGTCGGCCTCCACCGCGTCGGCCTCCGGCAGCGGCCCGGAGCGGCGGCCGGGAGCCGCCGCGCAGCCGGCCGTTTCCGGGACGCGCCCAGCGGGCGCCCCGCCCGGAGGCGGCGACGGTCCGGTGGTGCCCGTGACGGTTCCGGCGCGCCGGTCCTCCGGCGGCCTGGGCGTGCAGCGAGCCGTTCGACTCATCGGTCAGCGGCGCGGGCTGCTCGGCGACCGCCGGATGACGGTCGCCCTCGCCACTGCGCCGGCACCCTTCGCGCCCGTTGCCGCCGCTCCCGCCGGCGGAGGCGCCGGGCCGGCGCCGACGCCACCCGTCGTCCGGGCCGCCTGGCCCCACGCGCTCGCGTCCCGACCGGACGGCGAGGCGCCGGTCACGTCGGCCGCACCGGCC
>NZ_JBSHAP010000236.1:0-5881 GCF_053611565.1 Kitasatospora sp. NPDC054795 | reverse complement strand
CGCTCCGCGCCGCTCGGGTGCGCAGGTGCGGCGCTCGCCGGGTCCCGGTGCCGGAGGTGGCGGTGCCGCGGCCGGGGAGTCGGCCTCGCCGGGGAGTTCGGGGCGCCCCTCCGCTCCGGGGGCGGCCGCGCCACGCGGGGTCGTGGCCGCGGTGCAACGGGTGTTCTCCCGCCGCCCGTCGGCACGGTCGGTCCGACGGACGGCGGCCGATCACCCGACCGTCGTCGATCACCCGTCAGCGGCCGGAGGCCCGGCGGCACCTGCCACCGCCCCGCTCGCGCCCGCACCGGCGGGCCCACCGCATGTCCTGCCCGGTCGACCCCGTGCGGCAGTCCCGAACCCCGGTGTCCCGGCGCCGCCGCGACCCGGTGCCACGGGCGCGGGCCTCCCGGCCGTGCAGCGGCCCGCCACGCCGACGTCCGGCGGGCAGGCGAACCCCGGCGCCCCCGGTGCGCCGTCCGCCACGGCGAGCGCCCCGCGCCCGCCGGTCGTCCGGCTCAGGCCCGTGGCGGCGCCGTCGGTCCAGCGCCTGTCGGCCACGCCCCGGCCTCCGCAGCCGTCCCCGGTGCCGCCGCCCACTGGCTCGGCCCCGGCGGGCACGAGCCGGTCACCGGGCCCGCAGCCCGGCACCGTACTCGCGCCCACGTCCGTCCCCGCGCCCACGCCCGCCCCCGCGCTCGTCGTGGCCCGGGCGCTGCCCGCCGGGCACGCCACCAGCGCCCCGTCCGCCCCGTCCGCCTCTCCCGGGCCGGCCGCACCGCCGTCGCCCGCCACGGCCCGGCTGCTGCAGCGGGTGGCCGAGCAGACGGGCCTGACGGGGGTGCCGCTGACCGCCGTGCCCGCGCGCACACCCACCACCGTGCAGCTCGCCGGGCCGGCCCGAACCGCCACCCCCGGTATCCCGCCCGCCGCGAGCACCCCCGGGAAGGCCCCCGCCGGACCGGGCGCCGAGCGGCGCGCCGACCCCGCCGACCTCGACGAACTGGCCCGCCGCCTGGTCGAACCGGTCGGCCGGCTGCTGCGCACCGAGTTGCGCAGGGGCCGGGAGCGCAGTGGCAAACCGTACGACATGCGCCGCTGAGCCCGGGCCGGACCGCGGGCCGGACCGCGGACCAGAGCGTGGACCAGGCGGACGGCCGACAGCAGGCCGCAGCAGCGACGTGACCGGAAGCAGGGAGCAGAGCGATGACCGACAACATCTTCGCGTCCAGTGTGTTCTTCAGCCTGACCATCGGCGGCAACGACCTGGGCGACTTCACCACCTGCTCGGGACTCGGCGCCCAGGTCGAGATCGAGCAGTACGCGGAGGGCGGCAACAACGGCTTCGCCTGGCAGCTGCCGGGCCGCATCACGTGGTCGAACATCACGCTGACCCGCGCGGTCACCGCCGACACCACGAAGATCGCCCGCTGGCTGTCCGAGATCGTCCGCAAGGTCGAGCCGAAGGATGGCGAGATCGTGGCGCTGCGGCCCGACCTGAGCCGGATCGTCGGCTGGCAGGTGCTCGGGATCGTCCCGGTGCGCTGGGAGGGGCCGTCCTTCGATCCCGCCAACTCCCAGGCGGCGATGGAGACCCTGGAGATCGCCCACGCGGGCCTGCGCCCCTCCTGACCCCACCGCACGCCCGGCCCGCCCGGGCCCGCCCGATCCACGGAACCCACTCGACAGCCCGACCCACGGAAGGAGCACCAGGATGTCCCCGGCGGTCCCCGCCAGCGTCACCCGGGCCCAACTGACCATCATGGAGCCACCGTCCACGGTCGGTGCCCAGCCCGGCGGCACGCTCGCGCAGCTCCGGCTCCAGTTCAACCCGGCGACCCTGGTGCTGAGCAAGACCACCGAGTGGCGGCGCACCCCGTCCCGGATGGCGGGCGAGTCCGCGCTGCCCGAGTTCGTCGGCAGCGGTCCGCGCTCGCTCTCCCTCGACGTGTTCCTGGACTCCACCGCGACCCACGACAACTCGGTGGAGCGGGCGGTGGAGCAGCTGATGACGGCGTGCGTGCCCACCCCGGCGAGCCTGGCGCGCAAGACGCCGGCCAGCCCGTGGATCCGGCTGGACTGGGGCACCCTGAAGACCACGTCGTTCAACGGGGTGCTGACCGGCCTCTCGGTCACCTACTCGCTCTTCGACGTCGACGGGAAGCCGCTGCGGGCGGTCTGCTCGCTGACCATCGACGAGGCGAGCGTCGACCCGGCCGGACAGAACCCCACCTCCGGCTCGCCGGAGGCCCGCAGCACCCACCGGGTGATCGCCGGCGACAGCCTGCCGATGCTCGCCTGGCGCGCCTACGGGGACGCCACCGCGTGGCGCGCCATCGCGGAGGCCAACGACATCGACGATCCGATGGCGCTGGTCCCCGGCGCGGAGCTGATCGTGCCGGGCGTCGAGGAACTCACCCAGAGCCACACCCGGAACCAGGACCGGGGCCACGCCCCGGGCGAACCCACCCAGGGCGGACGGCCATGACCACTCCCGAGGCCCGCGGCGGCCGCTCCTTCGCCGCCGACCCCGTCGTCGAGGCGCCGGGCCCGCTGCCGCCGATCTGGGTGACCCAACTGGTCTCCTGCGACATCGAGGAGAGCGTCGGCCTGCCCGACACCGCGGTGCTGTCCTTCCGGGACGCCGACCACACCTTCCTCTCCGCCACCGGGATCACCATCGGCACCCCGCTGAAGGTGTCCGTGGTGACCGTGCAGGGCAACACCCGGGCGCGGCTGTTCACCGGCGAGGTGACCGCGCTGGAGCTGGAGGTGGACACCACCGGCTCGTACACCGTGGTGCGGGCCTCGGCGGTCACCCACCGGCTGATGCGCGGGCGCCGGGTGAAGGCCTTCCGGAACATGACCACCGCCGACATCGTCCGCCAGGTCGCCTCGGGCGCGGGCCTGACCTGCGGCAAGGTCGACTCCTTCCCCGTCGTCCACCAGCAGCTCTCGCAGGCGAACGTACCGGACTGGGAGTTCCTCCAGTTCCTGGCGCAGGAGAGCGGCGCCCAGGTGCGGGTGGACGACGACGGGAGGCTGGAGTTCGTCCGGCCCGACCCCGCCTCCGGCGCACCGGCCCCCTCCACCCCCGCGCCGCAGAACCCGCTGGTGCTGGAGTACGGCCGCAACCTGCTGGAGCTGCGCGGTGTGCTGACCGGCGCCGGAGGAGCGGACACGGTCGAGGCGCGCGGCTGGAACGTCATTACCAAGAGCGCCCTGGTCGCCACCGAGCCGGCGGTGACCTCCCGCACCGTGCAGCCGGGGATGAGCCCCTCGGTGGTGGCCTCCGCCTTTCCCGGCCAGTCCCGGCTGACCGTCGCCGACACCCCGTACCGCACCCAGGCGGAGACCGCCTCGGTGGCCCGGTCGCTGGCCGCCTCGGTGGCGGCCGGCTTCGGCGAGCTGGAGGTGGTCGCCGAGGGCAACCCGCGGCTGCGGGCGGGCACCGCGGTCGCGCTGGGCAACGTCGGCGCCGCCTTCTCCGGCCGCTACACCGCCACCGGGGTGCGCCACCTGCTCGAACCGTTCCGCGGCTACCGCACCACCGTCGTGGTCAGCGCGGCGCCCGACCGCTCGCTGGCCGGGCTGACCAGCGGTGGCAACGCCCCGCCGCGCGGCCCCCGGATGCCCGGCCTGGCCGTCGCCGTGGTCACCGACGTCCGGGAGCCGGGCGGCGGGCAGCGCGGCTGGGTGAAGCTCAAGTTCCCCTGGCTGGACGACACCTACGTCTCCGACTGGGTGCGCACCGTGCAGTGGGGCGGCGCCGGGGGCGGCGGCGTGGTCAGTCCCGAGGTCAACGACGAGGTGCTGGTCGGCTTCGAGCAGGGCGACCTGGACAGCCCGTACGTGCTGGGCGGGCTCTACAACGGTGTGGACCGGCCCTCCCCGCACGACGTGCCACTGGTCGACGGGGCCTCCGGCAAGGTCAACCGCCGCTCGGTGGTGTCCCGTTCGGGCCACCGGATGGAGCTGCTGGACGTGCCGGGCGGCAAGTCCGGCGTCCACCTGGCGAGCGGTGACGGGAAGCTGGAGGTCAGCCTGGACCAGCAGTGCGGCGAGATCGTGCTGACCGTCCACGGCCCCGGCGGCGCGGCCGGCAGCACGGTACGGCTCTCCTCCTCCGGCATCACCCTGGACGCGGGGACCGGCGCGGTGAACGTGCGCGGTGGATCGGTCACCGTCCGGGGCACGACGTCGGTCACCGTGGACGGTGGCGCCGAGGCGGTGCTCAAGGGGGCCTTCGTCCGGATCAACTGAGCCGCCGATCGACCGGCGACAGACCGGCGATCGACTGACGGAACGTCAAGAAGCAATGGCAGTATGGCGAGTGCCCGCGAACACCGGGCACCGCAGGAAACGGAGACCGCAGATGCCCCCCGCAGCCCGGACCGGCGACCTGACCGACCACGGCGGTGCCCTCACCACCCCGCCGCCGGGCGCCCCCAAGGTGGCGACCGTGCTGATCGGCGGCCGCCCCGCCGCCGTCGTCGGCACCGTCCACGCCTGCGTCGTCCCCCCGCACCTGGCCCTGGGCCCCGGCAACCTGGTGCTGCCCTCCCCGGGCGCGGTGACCAGGGGAGTGGTGCTCATCGGCGGTCTGCCCGCGGCCCGCATGGGCGACAAGACCACCTGCGGCGCCACCGTCACCACCGGCGCGTTCAACGTGCTGATCGGGGGCTGAGCATGAGTGGCAGCTTCATAGGACGCGGCTGGGCCTTCCCGCTGCGGGTGAACGCCACCGGCGGCATCGCCATGGTGGAGCGCGACCGGGAGCTCGCGGAGGCGATCCGGCTGATCCTCGGCACCGCCCCGGGTGAGCGGCCGATGCGCCCCGAGTTCGGCTGCGGCATCCACGAGTACGTCTTCGCCCCGGGCGACAGCACCACCGCCGGGCGGATCGCCCGCGAGGTGCGCATCGCCCTGGAGCGCTGGGAGCCGCGGATCGAGGTCGACGACGTGGTGATCGCCTTCGACAGCGCCGAGGAGGGCACCCTCTACATCGACGTCCACTACACCGTGCGGGCCACCAACGATCGCCGCAACCTGGTGTTCCCCTTCTACACCATCCCGGAGCACCCGGGCGCGGACGCCCTCGACACGGTCGGCGGGGGTGCGCGCTGATGGCCCTGCCCTCCCCGAACCTGGACGACCGCCGCTTCCAGCAGCTCGTCGACGAGGCCAAGCGCTACGTCCAGCAGCGCGCCCCGGAGTGGACCGACCACAACGTCTCCGACCCGGGCGTCACCCTGATCGAGACCTTCGCCTACCTGGTGGACCAGCTGCTCTACCGGCTGAACCGGGTCCCGGAGAAGAACTACGCCGCCTTCCTCGACCTGCTCGGCATCCGGCTCTTCCCGCCCGCCGCGGCCCGGGCCGAGGTCGACTTCTGGCTCTCCGCCCCGCAGCCCGAGACGGTCCTGCTGCGGGCCGGCACCGAGGTCTCCACGCTGCGCACCGAGACCGACGACGCGGTGGTCTTCTCCACCGCCGAGGACCTGCCGATCGTCCCCAGCTCGCTGGAGCGGCTGGTCACCGTCTCCGCCTCCGGCGAGCAGTCCGACGGCACGGCCCGGCTGGCCGACGGCGCGGACGTGCCCTGCTTCCAGCCGCGCCCGGCGGCCGGGGACGCCATGCTCTTCGCCCTGCCCGCCGTCGTGCCGCGCTGCATCCTGATCGTCCGGCTGGACAGCCGGGTGGAGGGCGTCGGCGTCGACCCGCGCCAGCCGCCGCTGGCCTGGGAGGTCTGGGACGGCGCGCGCTGGATCGCCTGCGAGACCGGCAGCGACACCACCGGCGGCCTCAACCGGCCCGGCGAGGTGGTCGTCTTCGTGCCCGCCGGGCACACCGCCTCGGTGGTCGCCGGGCGCCGGGCCGGCTGGCTGCGCTGCCGGGTCAC
>NZ_JBSHAP010000235.1:0-6613 GCF_053611565.1 Kitasatospora sp. NPDC054795 | reverse complement strand
GGCACCGCGTTCCCGCGGCGCCCGGCCGGCTCTTCGCTTCGCCGCCCACGGGCACGTCCGGCTGCTCGGACGCGGGTCTCCTGGTGGAGCTCCCGGTGTTCGGGGACAGGAGCGCCGCCATCGGCCGAGTCCGCAGGGCCGGTCGGCCGGCCCGCGGCCCCGCAGTGCAGAACCGATGCCCTGAGGGGCCGACTTCCTTGCGCCAGGCCGCAACTGCCCTCCACGTTCGCCGGCGCCCCCGGTATAAAGGGGCGGAGGGGACCGAGGGGGTTCAGCATGCACTCAAGGGAACAGCCGCCGAAGGCCGGGCGCCCTCATCGTGACGCGGCCACCGCCCGACGGTCCGGCAGCGGCACACGACCCGCGGCGGAGGACGCGTTTCCGAGGGGTGGCGAGGCCCTGCAGCGCACCGTCGGCAACGCGACGACGGCACGCATGATCGCGGAGCAGCGGGACGGCGCCGGCCCGGACGACCGCCGGACGGCACCGGCCCTCCAACGCGTGACGGGCGACCGGGCGGCGGCGCCGCGAAGGCCGCAGACGCGGATGGACCCGAGCAACGTGCTGCGGATCTGCGGGGCCGCCACGTACGACGGGGAGACCGTCACGCCCGGCGGACGGTCGTCCGAGCTGCGGAACATCGTGTGGGAGGACCACTGGGCCGCCATCTCCGAGGTGTGCAGGAAGCACAAGTACACCATCGCCGTCCGTGAGACCGGCGAACACTCCATCCGGCGCATCGCGGAAGGGGCCAAGCCCAAACCGCACACCATCCTGGAGAAGTCCATCAAGCCCGCGTCCGTGCGCAAGAAGTACGGCCCGGGGCCCGGACAGACGCAGGGCGACCCGGAACGCGTACTGGAGTTGCTGGAGCGGCACGACCTGAGCGGCTTCGTCGGCCACTGGAACGCCGAGGGCCTGGCCGGCGTCCGGATCGCCCGCCTGCCCGACACGATGACGGACCCGGAGATCGTCCGGACCGGCCCCAGGGGCGAGAAGTACGTGCCGATCGACATGAACGAGACGGACGGCGGTCCGCAGCTGGCCCAGCTGAAGACCGACCCGCGGTGGAAGCAGTACCTCTACACCGGGGACTACGACCTCCACGAGGTCTACTCCGCGCAGGGCGGCACCGGTGGCGGCCAGATCCCGGAGGCCACCCCCGAGAAGGCCAAGCTGCTCAACCGCCTCAACAGCGGGATCGCACGGGACTCCCAGGAGGAGGTGGTGCGAAGCGGCACGGTGACCATGGGGAACGGCACCCTGCACATGGCCGCCGACTCCGAATACGCCATGTTCCAGCACGGCGATCAGGCCACCTACCGGATGAACCAGTACCTGGAGGCGCAGGCTGCCGCGCTGGAGAACCAGGTCGCCCGGCAGGCGGCGCAACTGGTGCGGGCGGTGGCCACCGAGGCCGACGAGCCGCTGGCGTGGTGCCGGATGGGGCAGTGGTACGTGACCCGGAACCGGGAGGAGCACGCGATCCTGCGGTCCCGCTGGAATCTCGCCGTGCCCCACACCTGGGGCGCCTCGGAGGTGGAGCGCACGGCCCGCGGCGGCTACCGCACGGCCGGCTACCTGGATTGACCGCACTGCCGGAACCGGCGTGACGGGCTGGTGGGAACCACCGTCCGGCCGCGGCAGCAGGGCGACCGGCGAGCTGCCGGTCGACTCAGCGCTGCGCGGTGGCCTGCGCGGCGGGGGACCAGGGGGCGGCCCACAGCGGGATCACCTCGACGGTGGCGGCGGAGCCGTGGGCGGGGGTGCCGGGGGTGCGCCCGGCCGTGGTGGGCTGTCCGGTGGTCGTGGGGAACGCGGTCGCGCTCGTCACAGTGGTCATGCTCGGCAACATACCGGGGGGCACTGACAGTGCCGGGTCGGGCAGTCCGGCCCGGCCCGTGGTGGGGTGAATCGAACGCTGGGGCCGGGCGCCGCTCCGAACGCTTTCCCCTGATGCGAAGGGTCGCGCGTCGCTCGGCGCGCGGCCGGCGCGGGTGCGCCCGGCGCCCGAAACCCGCTCGGGCGCCCGACTCCCCGAACGGGTGAATCCGGCGACGGCCCCGCCCTGCGCGGCCTCCTCGCCCGCCGGGGTGTCCGCGGCCCCCTCGGACCGGCCCGGAAGGCCGCGTTCGAACACGCTCTCGCCGCCTGCGCACTGGGCTCCGCCGCCCTCCCGGTCCCGTGGACGACCGAGTGGCGTGCGGTCCGGACCGCACGCGGAGCATGCTCGAAAAGTCCCCGTTCGACCCGGGCTCGCCCGGAGGCAAATCCACTTGAACGCCGCGCTCGAACAGCACCATCATCGGACGCCATCCACCCGTAACGACTCCGTCCATACCGTCAACTCGGCCTGAGAGAAGCAGACTTGAGCTTCTCGTCCAGGCCGGTGCCGGTGCTTCCGTGCGTCCGCGCACCGCTCTGCGTCTGGAGGATCTGTGGCCTGTCACCCCACCCCGGCGATCCACGTCCCACCCGTCACGGCGGCCCTGGTGGCCCGTGCTCCGAGCAAGGAGGCGATCGCGTGACCGCCGCGACCCCGGCCGAGGCCGCCGACGAGGAACTGCGGTGGCTCGCCGACGGGCGCCGCATCGAGGCGATCGAGGCGATCGGCGTCAACGCGATGGCGCGCCGCCTGCCCGCGCTCGTCGTCCGCGCGTTCCGCCTCGGCTGGCGCATCGACCGTGCCTCCGTCACGCTGCTCCTGGTCTGCCAGGCCGTGTCCGCGGTGCTGGGCGCGGCCGGCCTGTTCGCGACCACCGGCACCATCTCGGCGCTGTTCGGCCCCGGCCGGGTCGACGACAAGCTCGCCCACGCGGCGCCGTCGATCCTCGTGATCGCGGCGGCGGCCGGCGCCCGCTCCCTGCTGGGCATCACGATCCGCACCATCACCATCCACCTGTCGCCGCGGATCTCCCGCGAGGCCGAAGCCGCGGTGCTGCGCGCCACGGTGGCGGCCGAGCTGACCGCCTACGACCACGCCGGCTACAACGACGAGCTGGAAGCCGCGGACCGCGGCGCCGAGGTCTGCGTGGACATCGTCGGAGAGGCGCAGAACCTGCTCGCCTCCCTCGCCTCGCTCCTGGGCGCGGCAAGCGTGCTGACGGTGCTCCACCCCGCCCTCCTGCCGTTGCTGGTGCTCGCCGCGCTGCCCCAGGGGATCGCGTCGGTGCACGCCGCCCGGGTGCAGTTCCTGGCGAACCGGGCCGCGGTCGGCGACCGCCGGATCATGGCCAACCTGCGCTGGTACATCCACCTCAAGCGCAACGCCGACCAGGTCCGCTCCGACACCATGGGCGAGTTCCTGCTCGTCAAGTACGACCAGGTCGGCCGGAGGCTGGATGCCACTTCGCGGCGGGCGGCGATGCAGAGCGCCCGGGTGTCGGTGATCGGAGCAGCCGCCTCCGGCCTCGGCAGCGCGGTCGTGTGGGCGGCGATGCTGTGGCTGGTCAGCACCGGCCGGATGAGCCTGCCGCGCGGCGGCGCGGCCGTGTTCGCCCTGACCGCGGTCGGCACCAGCCTGCGCGGCATCGTCGGCTACGGCGCGGACCTCTTCCGCACCGGCATGTACCTGGACGACTGGTCGAGCTTCCTCGACACCGCCGGCGGCCACCGGCCCCGGCGCGGCACCGAGGCCCCCGAGCCGCCGCGCCGGATCGCGGTGGAGAACCTCCGCTACGCCTACCCGGCCTCCGACCGCAAGGCGCTGGACGGGGTGAACCTGCACGTCGAGCGGGGCGAGATCCTCGCCCTGGTAGGCGAGAACGGCTCCGGCAAGACCACCCTCTCCAAGCTCCTGGCCGGGCTCTACCTGCCCGATGCCGGATCGGTGCGGTGGGACGGGCGCGACACCCGCGACCTCGACCCGCACGCCCTGTGGCGCCAGGTCGCCGTCGTCCCGCAGGACTACGCGCGCTGGCCGCTGACCTGCCGCGAGAACATCACGCTGGGCCAGCCCACCGCCGAGGGCGACGCGGCGGTGCTGCGCGCCGCCGACGCCTCCGGGGCGGCCGACGTCGTCGCCAAGCTCCGCCGGGGGCTGTCCACCCTGCTGGCGGTGGAGTGGATGGGCGGCGAGGAGCTGTCCGGCGGCCAGTGGCAGCGCCTGGCCATCGCCCGGGCGTTCCACCGCGAGGCCGGGCTGCTCGTCCTGGACGAGCCGACCGCCGCCCTCGACCCGCGCGCCGAGCACCGGATCTTCCAGAACCTGCGGGCGGTCGCGCGGGAACGGGCCGTCGTCCTCGTCACGCACCGGCTCACCAACGTGGCCGTCGCCGACCGGATCGTGGTGCTCGAAGACGGAAAGGTCCTCCAGGAGGGCACGTTCGCCGAGCTGGTGGCCGAGGAGGGCGGCCGGTTCAGGGAACTGTGGGACCTGCAGAACGAACGCACCGGCCTCCCGGCCCAGCGGACCCAGCCGGTCCGGGAGGACGACGGGACCGGCCGGTGATCGGCCTCGACGTCGACGTGGCGAGCGACCCGGCCCTCCACGGCGGCCTCGTGGGTGTCCGCGCCGAGGAGAAGGGAGCGGGTGGACAGCGGGCGGGGACCCCGTCGTCCCCGGGCCGTGTCCCCGACGGGCACGTCCCGGGCGGCTCGGGCCCGGGCCGCCCGGGCCGGCCGGGAGCGTCAATCGGCGAGGAGGACACGCCCCTGATCGGGTGGGTGCGGTATCTCCGGGTCCGGGGGCGGCCAGGGTAACGGTCGTGATCAACATCCGCATCCGCACGGCCGCCGGCGCAGTCGCCCTCGCCTGCGCCGTCGTGCTCACCCCCGAGATCCCGGCCGCCGCCGCCCCCGCGGCCGCGACCGAACCCGCCCCGTTCAGCTGCCTCGACCCCAGCGGGGAGGCGCTCTGGAGCGGCCCCCAGTGCGACGGCGTCATCGTCCGCGAACTCGGCACCGAGGCCGTCGCCATCCTCCTGGACGGCCGCCGGATCGACTTCGCCGACGAGGCCGAACTGCGCGCCGACGACTGCGCCGTCCGGCCCGCCGTCACCCTCCCCGCCAGCACCTTCGAGAACCTCCCCAAGGGCCCGGACCCGCTGTACGCCGCCGTGGACCGCCGGGTGGACGCACCCCGCATCACCCCCGAACCGCACTGGCGCAAGAACTGCCACCCGCTCTTCCGCTCGGACGGCCGCGATCCGTCCGTCATCTTCGAAGAGGGCTTCGGCCCGAAGGACACCGTCAACGGCCAGTACGACATCACCAGCTACGTCCTGCAGAACCAGCCCTCGCCGTTCGTCAGCACCACCTTCGACCCCGAGCTGTACAAGAAGTGGAAGAAGGTGCCCTGGGACTACTTCATCGACGCCCCCGGCGGCATCGACGTCAACGCGACCATCGGCGACCAGCACCAGTACGCCGACCAGGTCGAAGTCGCGTTCCCCGGCGGCGTGGACCGGCACTTCATCCGCCGGGCCTGCCCGGTCGACCGGGCCACCGCCTCCCTGGTCGAGGCCGGCTGCGTGGACAACCCGAACTACCAGCCCTGGCTGCACTGACCGCAGGCCGTCCGCCGTCGGCGGTCCGCCGGCCGGCCGGGTCGCCCGACGGCGGACGGGAGTGCGACACCCCACCACGGAGAGCGCGTTCCCGCGTCCGATGGGCAGGGACCGTGATCGAGCCGTTCCCCGCCCCCGCGAGCCCCGCACCGTCGGCGGAGGGCCTGACGGTCAGTGAAGCGGTCGTGGTGGCGGGGGGTCCAGGCGGACGAGGTGACGGTCGGTCGTGCCGTCGGGCCGGTGTACGGTCCGATAGACGTACGGGACAGTGCTGCCGAGGAAGACGACGACGCCCTCCTCCACGACGGGCTGCCCGCCGGCGACGGCGCGCAGCCGGGCGTCGGTGTCCTCCGGCAGCCGGGGAGAGGGCGGTCGGCGGTGTCGGCCCATCGGTGTCACACGCCGATCAGCGTGGGCGGGTCGAAGCGTTCGTTTCCCAGCCGTGGGTGGAGAAGCCCCATCCGTTCCCGCAGTTCGCGGGCGGTGGCCTCGTCGAGGCGCTCGTCGACCTCGACCTTGCCGCCGGGGATCGTCCACACCGGCGTGGTGCCCCAGCCGTTCGCGGTGCAGCGGACGGTCGCGGCCCGGCCCCGGTCACGGTCGGGGGCGATCACGGCTACGGTCTGGCGAGAGCTTTCCACGGTGCTGGCTCCAGGAGGGCCAGAACGGGTGGGCGGGCGGGCGCTTCAGGTGGCCGGCGCGGCCGGGGCGGCGGCGGTCAGTCCGGCCAGCCGACGACGGACAGCGGCTTGCCGCGGCCGATCTCACCGAGCGCGTGCGCGGTGTAGGGCACGATGTCGGTAGGCAGGTGGTCCAGCGGCCACCACCGCAGCTCCTCGCACTTGTGCGGCTCCGCGTTGCGGACCTGGCCGGTGTGGCGGGCCGGGCGGAAGAAGAGCTGAAGGCGGCTGCGGCCGTCGTCGGCGTCGAGGTGGTGCAGCGTGTTGAAGTTCCCCCGCTGAACTGGACAGCCTGATACTGGGACGGTTGAGTCCCGGAGGAAGCAGTCCGGATCGTGAGTGGCAAGAGCAACATGAGCAAGCGGTACACGGCCGAGTTCAAGCGGGACGCGATCGCGCTCGTCCGGTCTTCGCCGCATCGGAACG
>NZ_JBSHAP010000234.1:0-6670 GCF_053611565.1 Kitasatospora sp. NPDC054795 | reverse complement strand
TCCAGCCCCCGGAGCACCCACCCCCGGAGCCGCCCCCGGCCCCCCACCCTCCCGAGAGCCACCCTCCCGAAAGCCCCCCTCCCGAAAGCCCCCCTCCCGAGAGCCCTCCCCCACAGAAGACCCCCGCAAAGCCCGCTCCAAATCCCGCAGAGCCTGCCCCACCAACCGGGTCCCCGCCCTCACCACATCCCGCTGGACCCCCGCCGGCGCCCCCGCCAACCCCTCTTCCAACCACACCTGGGCGTCCCGCACCGCCCCGAACTCCACCGTCCGCCCCGTCAGCATCGCCCCCGCCGCGAGCGCGGTCGCCAGCCGCAGCTCCTCCGCGTACGCCCCCGCCCCCGGCACCGGCTCCGCGTCTCCCGCCGGCAGGTGGGCCTCCAGCAGCACCGCCGCCCGCCCGAGGGCGCCGACCGCCGCCCGGGCCCGGTCGATCTGGCGCCGGCTCACCCCGGCCAGCCCGGATTCGTGCCGCCCCGGTTCGGCGTCGGCCCGCTGCATCGCCTGGAACAGTTCGGAGCGCGCCTCCCGGGAGTCCAGCAGCGCGCTGCGCACCACCCGCCCGCGCGGCGCCGCCGGCTCCTCGTAGCAGGCGATCACCGCCGCCGCGTACCGTCCGGCGGCCGCCAGCCATTCGGCGAGCCGTTCGCCGAGCCGGGCGGTCTGCCAGGTCGGGAAGAGCGCGTACGTGACGAGTGCGATCGATCCGCCGAGCAGGGTGAGCCCGACCCGTTCGAAGGCCGTCACCAGCGGGTTCCCCTCCTGCAGTCCGAGCAGGAACACCACGTACGTGGAGATCCCGACCGTGGTGAGCGCGTACCCGGTGCGGAACGCCAGGTACGACCCGCCGATGCAGAGCACCGCCAGCGCGGCCAGCACCCATTGCCCGGGGTGGGCGAGCTGCACCACGAGCGTCGAGACGGCGACGCCGACCACCGTTCCGGCCAGCCGGGCGACGCCCCGGCTGTAGGTCTGGGCGAAGTCCGGCCGCATCACCATCGCGGCGGTCATCGGCGCCCAGTACCCGTGGTGGAATCCGGCGAGCCGGGCCAGCAGGTAGGCGACGGTGACCACTCCGGCGAGCCGGACGGCGTGCTGGAAGATCGCCGAGCGCGGGTGCAGCTGCCGCCGCACGGCCCGTGCCGCGACCGGCAGCATCCGGGCGATGGTGGGCTTGCGCAGCGCCCCGCCGGCCCCGACGACGGGGGTGGTGATGGTGTCCTCGTCGTTGCGGTCCAGGGTGTCCGCGGCCTTCCGCAGCAGCCCGCCGAGCCGCCGGGCGGAGCGCCGGGCCGCGCCCTGGAGCCGCGGCCCGTCGTCGGAGCCGACCAGAGTGAGCGAGGGCGCGGAGCGGGGGAGCCGGACGGGGTCGCCGGTGCGGATCGCCCGGGCGAGGGCGTCCATGACCTCGGCGGCGGCGGCCAGCACTTCCCGGGCCCGGTCCCGTCCCGGCCCTTCCTCGGGGGCGCCCACCTTGGGGTCGGCGAGTGCGGCGAGGGTGGGCCGGATGCGCTCGGCGATGCCGCGCAGTCCGCGCAGCTCGGGTGGCCGGTGGCGGTCCTGCCAGGGGGTGAGGGCGGCGGCGTGGCGGGCCGTCATGAACGGCTCCGGGTCGACGTGCGCGGTCGGGTCCTGTCGCAACCGGCGGGCGTAGTCGGCGAGTTCGGCGTAGGTGTCGGCGAGGGCCTCCCGTTGGGCGGTCCAGCTGCCGATCGGCCAGACGGTGATGACGATGGCCTGGGCGACTCCGCCCAGGGCGGCGACGAGCCCGTGGCCGAGCGCGGTGACCGTGCTGACCGGGAGTTGCACGACGATCAGCATCACCGAGACGGTGTTGGTGGCGACCACTCCGGCGGTGGGCCCGATCGCCCAGGCCAGTCCGGCGCCGAAGGCCCACACCGCGAGCAGCACCGGGAACAGCCCGGGGACGCCGGCGGCCAGGTAGCCGAGGAAGGTGCTGATGCCCAGTCCGGCGCCGGCGGCGACGGCGAGGCTGGCCCGGGGCCGGAAGCTGCGCTGGAAGGTGGCCGAGCCGGCGATGAACGCGCCCATCGCGGCCGAGGTGGCGAGCGCGACCCCGCCGAGCGCGAGGGTGGGGAAGAGCACCAGCGCCACCGCGACGGCCCCGCGCACCGCCCGCTTGGGGTCGGTGAGCGCCCGGTCCAGGGTGAGCCCGGTCCGCGCGGTGTCACGAAGTGCGGCGAACCAGGACATAGCGACATCCTAGGCCGGATACCTCCGCCGGATCCGGCTCAGCCGCGCCGCCGCCCACAGCAGTGCCCCGGTCGGCAGGAACACCGCGTCCGCCGCGATCATCGCGAGCGAGAAGACCGGCAGCCCGAGCACGACCGCGATCCCCGCGTGCTCCAGCATCATGACGGCCAGCAGGCCGTTCTTGACCCGCCGGTTGAGCAGCGTGAACGGGAACGCCACCTGGAGGATCACGGTGCCGTAGGAGATCAGGAAGACCGGCAGCAGCGCCGAGCCGACCAGCGCGGACAGCCCCGGCCAGGGCGTGAAGTAGTCCAGGTGCAGCGGGTAGTACAGCGCGGTGCCGTCCTGCCAGCGCGTGCCCTGCACCTTGTACCAGCCGGCCGTGGCGTAGATCAGCACCACTTCGACGGCGATCACCAGCATCGCGCAGTTGTGCACCGTGTTCGCCAGCGCGTCGAGCACCGCCCGCGGCTCGCCGTCCGGCCGCAGCCGGCCGAGCGTCCACCAGAGCCCGGCCGCCGTCCAGAGCGCCCAGAACAACGGCGACCAGCCGAGGTACGGGAAGGCCCGGTCGGTCCAGGTCAGGGTGTCCCCGGCGAAGCCGCCGAACTGACAGGCCGCCAGGACGACTCCGAGCACCGCCCAGAGCACCACTCCGGTCCGCCCGGGTACTCGGCGCCGGGCGTCCAGCGACCAGACCTCGGCGCAGCGGGTGAAGACCAGGTAGACCGCCATCAGGTGGACGACGTTGTCACCGCCGTCGCCGAGGAAGACGTCGCGGTTCTGCAGGGACAGCACGGTGACCAGGAACAGCACCGTGCTCGCCCTGGTCCGCCAGCCCAGCAGCACGGCCAGGGCGGCCAGCACGGCCAGGTGGTAGACCAGCTCGAACCAGAGCCGGCCGCCGAACCAGGGCAGCACGGTGAACGCCCCGTTGTCGGCCAGCAGCTGTTCGGCCAGCTCCGCCGACCAGGGGGAGAGGTCGCCGTACAGCACCCGCCGGTGCGGCCACTCGCGCAGCAGGTAGGCCAGCCAGACCAGCCCGAAGCCGATCCGCACCACCGCCGCCTGGTGGCGGCCGAGCGCCCGTCCGGTGAACGCCTCCGCGGCCCGCCCGAGCGGTGCCCGCGGCCCGCGTGCCGCCCCGGACTCCACCGGCCGCGCGGCCCCGGTCTGCCGGGGCACCCCGCCGTCCGGCCCCGCCCCGCCCGGTGCGGCGGCCCGCACCGTCGCCTCGTTCATCCGAGCAGCCCCCGGTAGTCCTCGTCCGTCACCGGCCACCACGGCAGCTCCCGCACCCGGGGCGCCGCCGGCGCGGGCTCGCGGCTCCAGGACGGCGGCGGGACGGTGGCCGCGGTCGACCGGAACTGGATCTCCACGACCCGCCCGCCGTCCGCCTCCCGGCCGATCCGCTGCAGGGCGATCCGCTCGAGGTACTGCTCGGCGAGCCTGCCGCGCGGGGAGGCCGGGGTCTCGTCCTGCGGGTTGTGCGAGCCGTCGTAGAAGTCCCAGGCCCGGCGCAGCAGGTTCTGCTCGACGTGGCTGGGCGCCGGGTTGCCCCGTATCGCGGCGACGTCCTGGGCGGTCAGCCCGATCCAGTCGTGGGTGCGGGTGGACCCGTCGGGCGCGGCGGTGCGGATCCGGGCGTCCACGCTCACGTTCTGCTGGAGCGGGTTGGGCGCGAACAGCTTCCAGTTCTGCTCGAACTCCGGGTACACCACGCCGTCGAGTTCGTTCCGGTACTGCCGGGACACCGAGTTGGCGGGCGCGACGTGCAGAAACACCGCGGCGAGGAACAGCCCGGTGCCGCCGGCCAGCACCGACCCGGCGAAGCCGAGGACCAGCTGCGCGGGCCTGGACCAGGTCCTCCCGGCAGCCGGCCGGTCCGTCGTCTCGGTCATGGCCTCCCCCGACCGGTCGGCGGGCGCCACCGGCCCGGTGCCGGCGCGCTCGCGCGCGCCCATCCTGCCGCACGGCACGGGCGGCGGGTGCCGGGCCGTCAGAGGACGAAGGCCTCCTGGCCGGTGCTGCTCACCATCGGACGGCCCGCACCCTGCCAGGCGTGCATCCCGCCGTCCACGTTCACCGCCTCCCGGCCCTGCTGGACCAGGTACTGGACGACCTGCGCGGAGCGGCCGCCGACCCGGCAGAGCACGTAAAGCTTCTCCTCCGGCAGCTCGCCGAGGCGGGCAATCACCTCGCCGATCGGGATGTGCAGCGCGCCGTCGACGTGGCCGGCGTCCCACTCGTCCTGCTCGCGCACGTCCAGCAGGGCGGCGTCGGCGGGCACGGCGGCGGCGTCGGCGGAGGGGATCTGCGGGAACATCGTGTGGCTCTCCTGGGATTCGCGGGGATGCGTGTCATTGTCGCCCACCGGCGCCGTACTCCGGCCGCCGGAGGCCGTGCCGTCCGCCGGAGCCGGGCCGCCGAGCAGCCGTTCCAGCTCGGTCCGCCGTTCGGCGGCCTTGGCCAGCAATTCCTCGGCGAGCTGTTCCAGCAGGCGGTCCGGGTCCTGCGGGGCCAGGGCGAGCAGCTGGCCCATCGGGGTCTGCTCCAGCCGGACCTGCTCGGTGGCGGTCTCGGTGATCTTGGCGGTCAGCCAGTCCAGCCGGCGGCGCAGCCAGTCCGCGCGGTCGGGCGCGTCGACGGCGGGCGCGGCCTGCGGCGCGGTGGACCACTCGGCGGCCAGGGCCCCCAGAGCGGTCGCGTCCCCGTACGCGTAGGCCTCGTTGACCCGGGCCAGGAAGGCGGCCCGGCGCTGCTGCTCGGCAGGGTCGGTGGTCAGGTCGGGGTGGGCGCGGCGGACCAGCTCGCGGTAGATCCGCTGGGCGTCCTTGCCGGGCCGCACCCGCTCCGGTGCGGCGGGCGGCGGGGCCGCCTCCCCGTCCTGGCCGGACTGCTCCCGCACCGAGTCGAAGAGCGCGTCCAGGTCCGGCAGGTCCTCGACCTGCTGCCGCGCCTCGGCGGCCCGGCGCAGGTCCTCCGGCCGGCCGGTGCGGGCCGCGACGGCCTCGGCGACCAGCGCGTCCAGTTCGTCCAGCCGGGCGTACAGCGGGCCGAGCAGCTGGTGGTGGATCAGCGCGAAGTTGTCGATCTCGACCCGCAGCGTCTGGACGTCCACGTCCATGCTGAGCCAGGCGAGCTCGGCGGCGGCGACCCGCTCCTCCAGTGCCTGCTGCTCCGGGTCCGTCCAGCGGGCGGGGCTCTGCGCGCTCACTTGTCGCCTCTGTCTCGTCCGGCCGGCTGCGTCCTGCGGACCACCCGTACGGGCGGTCCGGCCTGCCACCCTACCGCCGTGGTCGCGGGCCCCGTCCGGGTGAACCGGAGGCACGAACCGGCGTGCGGCACACGACACGCAACCGATCCTGAGGAATCTCCCCGTTTCGGTGTCGAGCCCGGCCCGGTCCGTGCTTCGCTGGTATCCGCACAGCGTGCCTTCCTCCGGAGCGACGGCCGCCCCCGGGCGCGGCGGCCAGGCGGGAGCAGAGCGAATCCATGGTGGCCGAGTCCAACTCCACACCGCGGCCGGCGGGCGACGTAACCGCGCCGGGCGACCACCCGACGGGTGTGGCCGCCCTGGTCCGGCTCGTCCCCGTCCTGGTCGACCGGTCCGGCCGGATCGCCCAGTGGGGCCGGGCCGCCGAGGAACTCTTCGGCCACCGCGCCGAGGTCGCCCACGACCGCCCGGCCTCCGGCCTGCTGCCCGCCCTGGAACCCCGGGCGCGCGAACGCTGCTCCGTCCGCCGCCCCTGCGACGCGTTCGACACCCTCGCCGAGCGGACCTCCGACGGCCGCCCCTGGGCCGGCCGGCTGACCGTCACCGACCGCGAGGAGCACCAGCGCGACGTGCTCTGGTGGGCCTACCCGCTGCCCGGCCCGGCCGGCGGACTGCTGGCGCTGGCCGCCGACGCCCGCCCGCTGCGCTCCACCGGGCCGCGGCTCGCGCTCGGCGAGCGGCTGCTCCCCTTCGCCGCCGCGCCCGGTGCCCGGGGCGGCTTCCACACCCTGACCGCGGCGCTCACCCCGGCCGCTCGGCCGGTGCCCGAGCCACTGGCCCGGCTGCTGCCCGCCGGCCACCGCGCGGCGCTGCTGGCCGCGCTGGACCGGGGCGGACTGCCCGCCCTGCGGCTGGACCCGGCCACCGTGCTGCCGGTGCTGCCCGCCGACGCGCAGACCGGTACGGCGCACGCGGCCGCCGGCCTAGGCCGCCGCTACCCGACGCCCCAGCAGCGCGCCGCCCGGGTCGGCCCGCCGCCGCAGCCCGAACAGGGCGCGCCCGGCCGCCGGCCGCCCGGCCCGCTGCCCGTCCAGCGCGAGGCCGCCGAACGCCCCGCCGCCCCGGCCGCCGTCCCCTCCGCCGTCCGGCCGGTGGCCGCCGTCGCGGGCGCCGCGGCGGGCGGCGGGCCGGCCCGGCCCCCCCCCCCCCCCCGCGGGGGGGGGCCCGACCCCGCCCCCC
>NZ_JBSHAP010000233.1:0-6839 GCF_053611565.1 Kitasatospora sp. NPDC054795 | reverse complement strand
CAAGACCGCTGACTCCCGCCCACGACCAGGACGAGCACCCCGGAGAACGTCACGCCGGCCCCTCCGACCAGCACGTTCGAAGTTGGCGAGGCTTGACTGCTCAGCCACCCGAAACGCCTCACTGGAGTCCAACAGGGCCTTGTCGAGTACGAGGTTACGCGCCGCAATCAACGCCTCCTGCCTGTTGGAAGCCATCTCACGTGAGTCTTCGGCGGCGGCCAGCAGCCTGGCCAGACACCGCCGTCGATCCTCGATGCCAAGACCGGATACCAGGGCGGAATCAGCAACCATCGTAGTTCCGATCTCCACCCGACTCGGGTCAGGGGACGGGCGATTCAAAATGCGATCCCGCGCTTCTTGTCTGCGGAGATATACCTCCGAGCTACCAGGATCGAACTCGTCCTGGATCAGCGGGACCAGATAGTGCCCGCGCCCGGAGAGATTTCGTACGCGAGCGCCCAGCGCTTGACAGGTCTCCGCCGGAAGCGTTTCGTACCTGACCGATGGATGAGGACCCCTGCGCTGAAGCGACGGAGCTCCCAGCAAGCTCAGCACCCGGGCATCCAGGATCAATGAGAGCGCACGATCCACACCTTGATCCGCCAGATCGAACAGACGCAGCAAAGCGGCCGAAGCGAGCCCTGGGTGCGCTCCCGCAATCTCGACGCAGGCATCGGCGTGCGCGTCGTCAGTCTCTCGGTAGTGATGCTCCGAACGCCGTACATCTGCGGCAAGAAAGTCCAGAAGTGCGGCCGCCTGTGCCGACGTGCCACGACCAGCGAGGGCACACGCACTCTTCGCCGCCTGGATCGTCAACGTGAGGTGAGGAGATTCATTGAGCTCGCCTCGCCTTCCGCGGGCCGCAAGTTCCATCAGCTGGCCCAGAAGCGTTGAAGCCGAGGCGTCGTCGATCAGATCCGCCTGCGCGTCGACCAGCACGGCCCCAGCGTTCAGCACCCACCAGGGTCCCCCACTGAAGTCCGGCAACGGCAGCAACCGGTCTCCCACACCGTCTGCCAACTCTTTCGTCTTCTTCGGCCTGCCCGACCGTTGGTAATAACGAGCAGCCAATCCAGGCTCGGCATTGTCGCGGTAGAGATCGCCGAGGAAGGCGAGTGCATCGTTCTCAGACTGCCAACTTGCGGTCACAACGCTGTCCGCGAGCCAGCGCCGGACTGCGTGGACGGCTTCGATGGTACTGCCGCCGGCATGGGCCGACATCGCACGTTCCCGTGGGTCGCGCACACGATTCAGCAGGCGTGAGGTGCCCGTTCCGCGCAGGGCCTGAGCCAGCCTGTGGTCGTCATCGAGATCTTCCCAGGGCCCATAGTTCACGTTCAACGCCCGGGTGGCATACAACCAGTCGGCCGCTTCCTCCGCCATACCGGCAAGGATTCCGTCGTGAATTGCATCCCGCCAATGTTCGAGCGCCTCCTCCGCTCGCCCCTCCAGGCAGCAGCGTCGTGCCTCCCGAGCATTGATGAGTGCCCGGGATCGCCCCTCGACTCTCCTCAGCTTCGCTGCCCGCAGGAGCCGTCGACGTTCCTCTGCCCTGTATTCTGCCCGAACAAGACGTAGACGCACGAGTACGTCCTCGTCAGCCTCACTCGTTGAATATCGCTCGAACTGAGCAATGGCAGCCATGACAAGCCCGTCCAGCTCATCGATGCTCTCAGGGTCGGTAGCCAGCACCGATTCCGCGAGGTGTAGCACCAGCGCCGGCCGATAGACCATGTCCCGATCAGTCCCGGACTCGAGCTCGGTGCGAAGGTCGGCCCATTCCCCAAGTGGATGAAGATCACCGCTGACAGCGGCTTTGACCACTCGGGCGTGATTCACGGCATCCGCCGCTCCCTCAGCGCCCTTCGTTCCAGCCTCTTGGACAAGGTTCTGGAGCATGAACGAGAGTCGCCTGGGTTCATGCCAATCCCCGTGGTGAAGGGCGATGACGGCAAGACGAGCGGCAAGTTCGGCTGTCTCTTCGATTCGGCCCACCGTACGGAGAGCGTCGAGCTGCTTGTTCCGCAGGACGATCGCGTGACCACGGAATCCGGCCTCGGTCAGGCGATCTGCCAAATCACGATACAGCTCGGCTGCTGCGCCCGGGTCTACGTCAAGCTTCCTGTCGGCCTCACGCAGAATCGGCCTGACGTCGCTGGTGTCGAGCGGGCCAAGAAGGATCCGGTCAGCCTGCTCCTGGCGGTCCAGCGGCGGCATCGGCACTCCCGGCAACGGCGACCCTGAACAGAACGTCGCGGCCGTCTCACGCGTCCAGAAACGGGCCACCACATCCGCTCGGTACCGGAGGTATTCATTGATCTGTTCGGCTCCCCACAGCTCCAGGTCGAGCTCTGGGTATTGCTTCTGAAGAGCTGCGAGCTGGTCAGCGACCTGCGTTGTCTGTGTCTCTGCCGAAGTGGCGACGATCAGCCTCTCCGCCCCGAACGGGCGCTTCCCAAGCGCGAACAGTTCGACCGCAGCACACAGGTCGCCTGCAGTGAACTTCTTGTAATCCTTGCACTGCACTACCGTGTAGCCGCCGTCGGGCTCCCGCCCCGCGAGGTCGATGCCATGCTGCGCCTGCCCCTGAACCCCGTACCGTCGGAACTTGACACCACGAAGGCCGCGGGCACCACTCACGACTGCCAACAGCAGCTTCTCGAACCGGTCCCATCCGATTGCCAGGTTGAGATCTTCACCGGGAGGGCAGTCCCCAGGCGTACCCGGAGCGGGTGGCTCCCTGAGGTTGGGATCTGTCCAGTGGAAAACCCACCGGTCTCTATCCGGGTTCGCCGAATCAAGCCCGTCCGCCGGTTCAAGGAGTGCGCCCATATGAAAATTATGCGACCTTGTCCATCCTGCCCAGGACCGCCAGGGCGCTCCGGCCATGCGTCGAGGTCATCGCCGACAAGGTCACAGACCACCAACCTGTAGCTGGAGCCTCGGACGGCGGCCGACGATCTCCACCCCGTGCGGGGTGGTCACCACAGGCCGGTCGATGCGCAAGACCGCCGTCGTCGAACCCGTCGGGCCCAGAACGGCCGCCACGGCTTCAGCATCCTCCATCAGTGCCCATGAGGACGACAGGAGGTCGAAGCTCCCGATCGCCGGCTCTTCGACCAACCTGAACCGCACAGCGATCTCCGGCTTCGGTCCTCGCCCGGCCCGTGATCGCGCACGACGTTCGTCCCAAGTGGGCGGGCAGCCGCACGCGGCTCCCGCGGTGCCTACCGGCTCCAGACGGCGAGCCCCGTCACAGGTCTGCATTCCACTGCGGCCTCGCGTGACCAACCTGTAGGAGAGAGACTGCGGCCCGTCGAGCGAGATCGAGAACTCGGCTCGGTGGGTGTCAACTTCATGGATCCGTCCGTCACCCGGAGCACTCGTCGCGGGGGCCAAGTCCAGCAACCGGGTCAGGCCCCCTGCCACCTCCTTCGACACCGTGGAGACCAGCCATCCTCCTCCAGTTGGTGCCCCATTCGAGGGTCCGCCCAGGTGGAACCTACCTACGGCCGGTCCAAGACTCCGATTGCCGAGGTGTGCCGCATCCTGCGCAGCACAAGGCGCGACAGGAGAGGTGACTGCTGGGGACAATGCGGCCTCCGGGAGTCCGTGGAGCAGGGCTCCGCCATGGTCCGTGGCAAAGGCGGCTTGGTGCGGCCGGGCGTCATCGGTAAGGTGCCCGGCTCTCGGACCACGGAGGGCCCGGGCAGGTCGATGTCTCGGCCTGCCCGGGCCGCACGAGTCCGCGGGGCTTCCTCAGTGGCTGCCCGCCGGTTCTGGCTCCGGCTCGTCGGCCCACGGGTTCGGCTCGTCGAGCCAGTGGATCTCGATGCGGGAGTCGCCGTCGAACTCGACTCCCCGATGCCCCTTGGAGACGACCACGCGTCGCACGAGGAGCCTGATCAGCTCCCTGCGCAGCTCGTGACCTGCAGCCTTCCAGGCCTTCCGGATGCTCGCGTCTTCGAGCAGCCAGGTGACGTCGAGTTGCTTGGGAGTGGCCGCAGCCACCTTCGCTTTCGCGGTGAGCAGTGCCGCCCTGGCCTCTGCTTGCAGCTTGGGAAGGTGGGTGTCGAAGGGCGGGTCGAAGAATCCGTCGGCCTGCTGCTTGGCCAGCCGTCGAACGGTACCCTCCGCTGCCGCGAGGCCGGCGACCGCGTCAGCGAGCTTCGCGGCGTTCTCCGGCTGCTGGTAGCCGGTCCACCGCTCTGCTGCGATGACCAGCAGGGGGTCGTCGATGTCGGCGCCGTTCAGCCGGGAGAACCAGGCTTCGACCACCCAGTCCTCCAGGAGCTTGCGGCTCGCGGAGACCGGTGCCGAGCAAATCTGGCCGGCCTTGTGGCGGTTGCAGAGGTGGTTCCGGCCGTCGGCCGACGCAGCACCGCGGCAGCCGGCGCACCGGGTGGTGTCGGTCAGCAGGTGTCGCTTGCGGTTGTCCACGGCCTCGCGGTTCGGGAAGTTGCCGGCGGTGAGCATCTGCCTTGCCTTCACCGCGAGTTCGTGCGAGATGGGCTCAGCTTCGTCGGCCCACACCCGCACGCGCTCCCCGTTTTCGTCCCGGTACGGGATCGGGGTTCGAGGGTCGCTCGGGTGCTTGATCGTCTGCCAACCCTCGTAGACGGGATTGTGGATCATGTAGGAGATCGTCGATACGCCCCATTCGCCGCCCAGCGGAGAAAGTATGGGGTTGGGACCGGAGTTGAACGCCTTGCAGAGCAGGCGCGCGCTGATGCCAACGGCGAGACTCCGGAAGATGTGCAGGACGATCGGCCAGAGGGTCCCGTTCGTCAGTTTGCGGTCTTTGCTCGCCTCGGTGCCGTACGGCGGTCGGCTCGACCACTGGCCGTTCTTGAGCTGGTTCTTCTTGGTGACCCTGATGTTGTAGCTGAGGCGCTCCGAGTACTCGCGCGCCTGCTCGGCCCGGTCGATGATCCAGCGGCGGTCATTGGGGTCGGAACTGTCGAGCCGCTCCCAGTGGAAGATGACCCGGGCCTTGCCCAGTACCGGGCCGATGTCGTCGATGCCCTTGCGCGTGTAGCGGTCGAGCGCGAAGCACCAGAGAGCCGGCACCTGGTCGTCGAGAACGGCGGTGAGGGCGTTGTCGAAGCCGGGGCGGGCGATGTCCGACCAGGCGGACAGGTTGTCGACCCAGACCTTCCGGACGCGGTAGTGGTTGCGCACCGCCCACTCGCGGCCTTCGGACTCCTGTGCGCGGATGGAGGTGATGTCGCGCTTATCGCCCTCCCGGACGACCTTGGACTTACGGAGGTAGAGGTCGATCTCCGGCCAGTCGGCCGGGTCCGTCGACGGGTGCTGCATCGGTGGTTCGTGGTGGTACGCGGGCATGGACCGGATCCTCCGGGAGGACCGCGATTGGGCGCGGCCGTCGAATGACAGTACGTTCGACGGGCTTCGGCCCATTCGAAGTTGTCGAGGAGGGACCAGGTGTAGTAGCCGCGGATGTCGATGCCCTCGGCGGCGGCTTGGGCGAGGGCGTCGAGGTGGGCGGCCATGAAGTCGATGCGGGGCTGGTCGGGGACGGTCTCCTCGGTGACGGAGCAGCCGTTCTCGGTGATGGTGATCGGCGGGAGGGCCTTGCCGTAGGTGTCCCGCAGGCCGAGGAGGAGTTGGCGGAGGGCGTCGGGGACGACGGGCCAGCCGAAGGCGGTGTGGGGGGCGTCGGGGATGTCGACGAGGTCGAAGGGCAGGCCGGGTTCGGTGGGGGCGGCGACGCGGGTGGGGTTGTAGAAGTTGAGGCCGAGGCCGTCCAGGCCGGGGGTGTGGATGAGGTCGAGGTCGCCGTCGCGCACGGCGCCGAAGATGTCGTCGGGGACGCCGAGGGCGGAGAGGTCGGGGTAGCGGCCGAGGAGGACGGGGTCGGTGAACAGCCGGTTGTGGAGGGCGTCGTAGGCGGCTGCGGCGGCGAGGTCGGCGGGGTCCGAGGAGGCCGGCTCGACGGGGGTGAGGTTGTTGGAGAGCATCGCCTCCAGGCCGCGGTCGTGGAGGACCGTGGTGGCCAGGCCGTGGGCGAGGAGCTGGTGGTGGGCGACGGGGAGGGCTTCGAACATCAGGGTGCGGCCGGGGGCGTGGGTGCCCAGGGCGTAGCCGAAGACGGTGTGGACGAAGGGCTCGTTGAGGGTGATCCAGGCGGGGACGCGGTCGCCGAGGCGGTCGGCCACGACGGTGGCGTAGTCGGCGAAGCGGTACGCGGTGTCGCGGTTGAGCCAGCCGCCCTCGTCCTCCAGGGCCTGGGGGAGGTCCCAGTGGAAGAGGGTGGGGAGCGGGGTGATGCCGGCGTCGAGGAGGGCGTCGACGAGGCGGTCGTAGAAGGCGAGTCCGGCGGCGTTCACGGGCCCGGTGCCGGTGGGCAGGACGCGGGACCAGGCGAGGGAGAAGCGGTAGCCGTCCAGTCCGAGGCCCTTCATCAGGGCGATGTCCTCGGGGTACCGGTGGTAGTGGTCGCAGGCCACCGCCCCGGTGTGGCCGTCGCGGACGGCGCCGGAGCGGGCGGCGAAGGTGTCCCAGACGGACGGGCCGCGGCCGTCCTCCTCCACCGCCCCCTCGATCTGGTAGGCGGCGGTGGCGGCACCCCAGCGGAAGTCCGCCGGCAGGTCGAAGCGGTCGGGCATGACAGCCTCCTGAGGAGAACATGAGGGGCTGTCATATTACTGACGCCGCGCCGGAACACCAGAGAAGGCGCCCCCGGACTTCGGCGGTCGGACCCCTATTCGGCCGGAGCCGTGCGCGGCGGCCGACCGGCGCCGACCGGGGCCGGCCGACGGGCTCCGGCCAGTGCCGGCCGACCGGTGCCGGCCGGGGCGACCGCGGCGCCCGCGATC
>NZ_JBSHAP010000232.1:0-7160 GCF_053611565.1 Kitasatospora sp. NPDC054795 | reverse complement strand
CACGCCGCACCGCCCCTCGCCCGTCCGTGGTCCGCCGAGGGCGCGGCCGCCGCCATCGCCTTCGCCAAGTCCAAGATCGGCCTGCCCTACGTCTGGGGCGGCGAGGGCCCGGGCGGCTACGACTGCTCCGGGCTGACGATGATGGCCTGGCGCGAGGGCGGCCGGCAGCTCAACCACTTCGCCGCCGACCAGTACGCCCAGAGCACCCCGATCGGCTACCGCCAGCTGCGCCCCGGCGACCTGGTCTTCTGGACCGACACCGGGCGCGCCGCCGACATCCACCACGTCGGGCTCTACATCGGCGACGACCAGATGATCGAGGCCCCGCGGGTCGGCATGCCGGTCAAGCAGGCCAGCCTCTGGATCATGGGGACCCCGGACTTCTACGCCAGGCCCTGACGCCCGGGCCCGGGTGCCGGTCGGCGCCTCGACGGGTGCGGCCGGCACCACCCCTCGGCGGCGGCCGCGAGGACGGGGCGAGTGCGACCAGGGCGTCCCGCGGGGCCGGGTCGGCGCGAGGTACTCGGCACCGAGGGCGTCCGAGAGGCCGAGCCGGCCGCCGTCCCACCCGGCTACCGGCCGGCCGCGGCGGCCACCGCCCGGCGGCTGTCGCGCAGCCGCACCACTGTCCAGCCCCAGAGCGCGGCGACCGGGAGCGACACGAGGAAGACGGCGAACGCGCCGCCGACCCGGCCGATCATCTCGGAGTCGCAGACCTCGGCCAGGTGGAAGCCGGTCGGCTGGTAGAAGGCCGGTGAGCCGCACAGCCCGTTGCCCGGCGCGAGGACCAGCCAGAGCGCCCAGAGCCAGCCGGCCACGGTCAGCCCGCCGACCAGCTTCGCCGTCAGCGCCCGGCTCTCGTACTCCTTCAGCCTGCGGACGTACTCGTCCTCCATGGTTCCCCCCGAAGCGGATCGTCTGTACCTGAACCGGCACGAGGATGTCAGGCGGGCCGGCCCGGGCGCCACTGTCGGTGGGGCGCGCTAGCGTGACCGCGAGGACCGGCATTGAGGAGGCGTCGTGCGACTGCGGGATGTTCGGGCGGGGGATGTCGGGGCGTACGTCCGGATGCGCTGCGACCCGGTGATGATGGCCGAACTCGGCGGCCCGCTGCCCCGGGCGCGGGTCGAGGAGCGGCTGCGCGCGGACCTGGCCCTGGTGGCCGGGGACAGCTCCTGGATCAGGATGATCGTGCCGGACGGCGCGCAGGACGGAGAGGCGGCGGGCATCGTCACACTCTGGTCGGACCAGGAGGACGGCGAGAGCGTCTCCGAGATCGGCTGGATGGTGCTGCCCGAGCACCAGGGGCGCGGCCTCGCCAAGGCGGCCGTCCGCAGCGTGCTGGACGCCGCCGCCGAGGACGGCCGCTGGGGCGAGGTGCACGCCAACCCTGGGACCACCAACGGAGCGTCCAACGGGATCTGCCGGGCGCTCGGCTTCCGGCTGGTCGGCGAGCGGGACCTGGACTTCGCGGACCGCGTCCTGCGCACCAACCACTGGGTGGTGGTGCCCGGCGAGCACCACGGGTCGGGCACGGAATAATTCGGATGCCACCCCCGGAGGGCCGCCGTACGGTGGCCCCATGGGCAACAGCATCGATCACACGGACGTCGACAGCGTGAGCGGGCTCCAGGTCCGGGCCGTCTCGGTGGACGAGGTGGCGGAGTGGAACCGGGCGCTCAACTTCGGCTTCCTGCGCCCCCACGTGGCCGTCGCGGAGGACCTGCGCCGCCGGCAGTGGGAGCCGGGCCGGATGCTGGCCGGCTTCGACGGCGAGCGCCAGATCGCCACCTTCCGCAGCTTCGACACCGAACTGACCGTCCCCGGCGGGTCCGTCGTCCCGGCCGACGCCGTCACCAACGTCACGGTGAGCTCCACCCACCGCCGGCGCGGCCTGCTCAGCGCGATGATGCGCCGGGACCTCGCGGCCGCGGCCGAGCGCGGCTGCGCGGTCGCCGTCCTGATGGCCGCCGAGTACAATATCTACGGCCGGTTCGGCTTCGGTCCGGCCACCCACGGCAGCGGCTGGAGGATCGACCTGCGCCGCACCCGCGGTCTGCGCGAGGGCCTGCTGGGCGTCCCCGGCGGCCGGATCGACTTCGTGACCATGGCGGAGCTGCGCGAGCTGGGCGCGGACCTGTACGAGCGCTGGCGGCGCACCCAGCCGGGTGCGATCGAGCGCGACGCGCTCTGGTGGGAGCGCACCAGCGGCGAAGTCCGCACGTCCGGCGACGACTTCAAGGAGCCGTTCGCCGCCGTCCACCGGGATGCCGCCGGCACGGTCACCGGCCTGGTGCTCTACCGGATCGACCCCAAGTGGGATGGCGCCTACCCCGACGGCACGCTCTCCGTGGACGAGTTCATCGCCCTCGACCTGCCCACCGCCGTCGAACTCTGGCGCCTGGTGCTGTCGGTGGACTGGATGGCCCGGGTCGAGGTGCGCAACCTCGGCCCGGACGACCCGCTGCCGCTGCTGCTCCAGGATCCGCGCGCGGCCACCCCGCACGAGGACAACGGAGACCTCGTCTGGGTGCGAGTGCTGGACGTCGAGGCCGCGTTCGGCGCCCGCAGCTACGGCGCCCCCGGCCGGGTGGTGCTGGACGTCGACGACAAGCTGGGCTACGCCTCCGGCCGTTGGGCGCTGGAGGCGGCCGAGGACGGCACCGGCCGCTGCACCCGGACCACGGACGACGCCGACCTCGCGCTCGGCGCCTCGGAGTTGGGCTCGCTCTACCTGGGCGCGGAGACGGCGTCGAGGCTGGCCGCGGCCGCCCTGGTCGGCGAGCTGCGCCCGGGGGCGGCGGCCGCCGTGGACCTGCTGCTGCGCACCCCGGTGCGGGCCTGGACGCCGACCGAGTTCTGAGCCCGTTCCCGCGCCGGAGGCCGGCCCGTTCGCGGGCCGGCCTCCGGTGTTGCCGCGGGCGCTACTTGACCGCCGTCTTGCCGATGGTGGGCAGGATGAAGTCCTGGATCAGGCCCTTGGCGTCGCGGACGATCGGCCGGAACACCCGGTAGCGCGAGAGGTTGATCACCCGGGCCGCCATGGGGGTGGACCGGCGGACGAACTCCCGTGTGCGCTCGGTGTCCTCGGTCCGGTCGAAGACCCAGTAGAGGACCACGATCATCAGGTACAGCCAGAGCACGTCGGGCAGGAGCTCGACCAGTTCGGCGTCCAGTTTGGGCGCCAGCTCCGAGCCCTGGAGGACGTCGCGGAACAGCTCGACCGCCGTCGCCCGGGCCGGGTGGGAATCGTTGGAGAACGGGCTCAGCGAGCTGGTCGGGTCGGCTGCCGTCCGGAAGAACTGCGCGGCGAACTCGTGGTACGGCGCGGCCGTGTCGAGCCAGGAGGTCAGTGCGATCTCCAGCCGCTCGGAGAAGTCCCGGGTGTGGGACATCCGGCGCTTGGCGTCGGCCGCGTGCTCGTAGGTCATCCGGTCGTAGAACCCCTGGATCAGGAATTCCTTCGCCGAGAAGTAGTAGTACGCGTTGCCCACCGAGACGCCGGCCTCGGTGGCGATGGCGCGCATGGTGGTCTTCTCGTAGCCCCGTTCCTGGAACAGCCGCATGGCGGTCTCCAGGATCAGGGCACGGGTCGCCTCACTCTTGTCGGTCTTGGGCTGGGCCCGGCCGCCGGGCAGTGCTCCGCCCTCCGGCCCGGTCCCGCTCCCCGGGTCGGGCGCGGCCGGAGCCCCGGCCGTGCCGTTCTCGCCGTCCGTTCGGTTCGTCGCTGCCAGGTCGTCCACGAGCACGAGCCTAGCCGGAGACGACGTTCCATCCGGTGTCGGTGTTCGTGGCACCGGATGCCCCCTCCGCATCCGGTGCCACGGCGACCCCCCTCATTTCGAACGCGTTCAAAAACTGAGCGGTACTGTAGACGTATCGGTTGAACATGTTCAACTCCATCTCTGTGGGAGGCTGGTCACATGATCAGTTCAGAACGGATCGTCATCCGGCGCGGCGGAGTGCAGGATGCCGAGCCTGTCGCCGAGTTGCACGCCCACAGCTGGCGCACCACCTACCGCGGAATCGTCCCCGAGGCGGGACTGGGCGACGGGATGGTCGCCCAGCGACGCGAGCTGTGGATCCTGCGGCTGGACACCGACTGCGCCGACTACGGCGGGCCGGAGAACACGCCCGAACTGCTGATCGCCGAACGAGCGGGCGTGATGGTCGGATTCATCTACCTCGTCCCGCAGCCGGACGGCGGAGTGCTGATCGACAACCTGCACGTCCGCCCCGGCCTGAACGGCGGCGGCATCGGGCGCGAGCTGCTGACCGCAGGCCGCACCCATGTCGCCGAGCGGCACCCCGGGGCCGGACTCTCCCTGGAGGTGCTGCGGGACAACACCCGCGCGATCGCCTTCTACGAGCGCGAGGGCGCCGAGCGGGTCCGGGCGCAGGAGGGCGAGTTCCCCGGCGGGTTCCTGCTGCCCGAGTACGTGTACGCCTGGCCGGCCGCGCGCGTGGCGGTCGGGTCCGACCGGACGGAGCCGGCCGACCGGTAGGAACCGGTCGGCGCAACGGTGGAGAGGCGCGAAGGCGGATCGGTGGAAGGGGAGGACCTGCTGGAGCAGGCCGTCAGTCGACGTCGTAGACGGTCACCGGTACGCCCCGGGCCGCCAGCCGGGCGGTGACCAGCGGTTCGACCCGGTCCCACCGCCCGCCCGCCAGGCCGCAGCCGATCCGCGGCATGTGGACGGAGGCGCCGAGCCGGAGTGCGTGCTCACCGAGCGCGGCCAGTCCGGTGTCGATCGCCTCGTACCGCACCGGCACCCCGGTCGAGCGCCCCGTGCGGATGCCGCGCTGGCCGACCAGGTTGGCCACCCAGACGTGCGGATCGACCGCCACCAGCTGGACGGCGCCCAGGCCGAAGTCGTTCTTCGCCCGCTCTCGATGCCAGCGCCGGTACGCGGCCTCGGGCTCGGGCCAGCGTCTGGAGAGCGCGAGCACGAAGCCCTTGCCCCAGCCGCCGAGGTCGTTGCAGACGTGCGCGACCACCTTCACGCCCTTGCCCTGGGGCGTGGTGGCATCGCCTCGGACGTACGTGATTTCCCCCATGCCTCGACGTTAGAGGGTGGGACTGACAATCTGCGCGGCATTTTCCGGCGCCCTGCTCGACGCCCCGCCCGGGGTCTCGCCCGGCACTCCACCCGGCACCCTCTCGGGCGGTGCGGCGGCCGCCGCACCGCGCGCCGCCAGGTGCCGGCGCCCCGCCAGCGCGATCAGCAGCGCGAGCCCGGCGGCCGCGGCGGGCAGGAGGTAGCCGGTGCCCGGAGCGGCCCGCTCCGCGACCGTCCCGGCGAGCGCCGCCCCGGCCGAGATGCCGACCACGATGCCTGACACCGCCATCGCCATGCCCTCGTTGAACTGCCGCTGCGGCAGCAGCTCCTGGACCAGCGTCATCCCGGTCACCATGGTCGGCGCGGTGGCGGTGCCGGCCGCGAACAGGGCCGTCCCGAGCAGCCCGAGCCCGGCCCCGCCCAGTCCGGCGGCGAGCGGCAGCAGCAGGACCGAGGCCATCGCGGTGGCGCCGATCAGGAACCGCGTGCCCGGCGCCCGGCGCGGGGTCAGCAGCCCGAACAGCAGCCCCGCGACGCAGGAACCGGCCGCGAACAGGGCCAGCAGCAGTCCGGCGGAGGCCTTGTGGCCGAGCGCGTCGGCGTACGCCACGGTGGTGATCTCGGTCGCGCCGAAGACCGTGCCGGTCGCCAGGAAGGTCAGCACCAGCACCCGCAGCCCGGGTACCCGCAGCGGGGAGCCGTGCCGCGGTCCGGCCGGTTCCCGCCCCTGCGCCGGGGCGGGGGGCAGCGGGGGTTCGGTGCGCCGCTGGGCGGCGAACAGCAGGGCGCCGGTGGCGCCGAGGGTCCCGGCGGTGATCAGTCCGGCCTCCGGGGCGAGCGTGGTGCAGAGCAGCATGGCGAGCACCGGGCCGGCCATGAAGCAGAGTTCGTCCAGGGCCTGTTCGAAGGAGTTGGCCAGGTGCCGGGCGGCCGGGTCGTCCCGGTACAGGTGCGCCCAGCGGGAGCGGGCCATGCCGCCGAGGTTGGGTGCCGCCGAGCCGGCCGCGGAGCAGAGGAGGAGCGTCCAGTCGGGTGCGCCGAGCCGGACGCAGAGCAGCAGCCCGGTCAGCGGAACGGCGTTGTACAGCGCGGCCGGTACCGTCACCCGCGCCTGCCCGTACCGGTCCACCAGCCGTCCGATCAGCGGCATCCCTACAGCGCCGGCGACCAGTCCGGCCGCCGAGACGGCCCCGGCCAGCCCGTACGAGCCGCGCCGCTCGGAGAGCAGCACCACCAGGGCGACGCCGTTCATCGACAGCGCCAGCCGGCCGAGCAGTCCGGTCAGGGTGAAGGCGACGGCGCCGGGGGCCGCGAACAGCCGCCGGTAGGAGGTGAGGACGGCGCGCGGGGGCATCGGGCTCCTGTGAGCAGGGGGAAGGGGGTGCTCACAGCCTGGTGCCGGTGGCGGGCGGCCGTCCAACACCTGTTTCGCCGCACTCACAACACGCTGTTGTTAATCTGCCGCCCATGCCCCGTGACCTGCACCCCCGCCTGCTCCGCGGCTTCGTCGCGACCGCCGAGACCCTGCACTTCGGCCGGGCCGCGGAGCGGCTGCACACCGCCCAGCAGGCACTCAGCCGGGACGTCCGGACCCTGGAGGGGCAGCTCGGCGAAGCACTGTTCACCCGCACCACCCGCAGCGTCGAACTCACCCCGGCCGGGCGGCGGTTGCTGCCCCGGGCGCGCGGGTTCCTCGCACTGCACGACGAGATCCTCGCCGAGGCCGCGGCCGGATCCGGGGCCGCCGCCCGGCCGCTGCTGCTCGACCTCAACAGTGACGTCACCGGCCAGGACCTCACCGCCGACCGGGTGCTCGAACGGGCCCGGGCCGCCTGGCCGGAGGGCGAACTGCTGGCCCGCTTCCACGGCGGACTGGCCGCGGCGGCCGCCGAACTGCTGGCCCACCGGCTGGACGCCTCCTTCGGCCGCTTCGCCGGGCTGCCCGCCCCGGTGCGCGGCCGACTCGTCCAGCTGCCGGTGCGGTTGGAACGGATCTCGGTGATGATGGCGGACACCCATCCGCTGGCCGACCGCTCCGTGCTGCGCCCGGCCGAGCTGGCGGGGCACCCCGTCGACGTCTGCGCGGGCAACCCGGCGACC
>NZ_JBSHAP010000231.1:0-7175 GCF_053611565.1 Kitasatospora sp. NPDC054795 | reverse complement strand
AGTGGCGAGTTTGTCGGGGGTGGGGCGCGTTGGGGGAGTAGAGCGCTTGGTGGGGGTGTGTGAGCTGGTGGGTGGCGTCCTCGGTGTCCTGGGTGGTCGCCACGCCGATGCTGGCCGTCACCCGCACCGCGCCCGACTTGAGCTTGAACGGCTCGGCGAACACCGCCAGCACCCCGGACGCGATGGTGTCCACGTCGGCGGGCTGCCGCGCGTCCTCCACCAGCACCGCGAACTCGTCGCCGCCGAGGCGGGCGGCTGTGTCCGAGGCGCGCAGCGCGGTGGAGACCCGCAGCGAGACCGCGACCAGCAGCTCGTCGCCGACCGCGTGGCCCTGGGTGTCGTTGACCACCTTGAAGTCGTCCAGGTCGATGAACAGCACCCCCGTGACGGCTCCGCTGCGCTCGCCCCGGGAGAGGGCGTGGCCGACCCGGTCCAGGAACAGCACCCGGTTGGCCAGGCCGGTCAGCGAGTCGTGGAAGGCCCGGTGGGTCAGCTCGCGCTCCATCTGCCGCTGCTCGGTCACGTCGCGCAGGGTGAGTACCAGGGCGCCCACGGTCGGGTCCGCGCGCAGGTCGTTGAAGCGGACCTCGGCCTCGATCGGGGTGCGGTCCTGGCGCAGCAGCCGCCAGTGCTCGCGCGGCTGCTCCGCCCGGGGCTGGTCGGCGGTCCCGCGCATCCGGGCCAGCGCCTTGCCGACCTCCCGGCTGTCCTCGGGCGGGACCAGGTCGGTCAGCAGGGTGCCGGCCAGGTTCGGGTGGCCGAGCACCGTCTCGGCGGACGGGGAGGCGTAGCGCACGCCGTCGTCGGCGTCGAGGATCAGGATGACGTCGCTGGCGTTCTGCACCAGGGTGCGGAAGTACAGCTCGCTGTTGCGGCGGATGACCTCCCGGCTCAGCACCAAGCGCTCGACCGCGAGGGCCGCCTGCGCGGCGAGGATCTCCAGCGAGCTCCAGAGGCTGGTCAGCTCCTGCTCGGTGCCGGTGACGATGAGCGCGCCGATCAGCGGATCGCCGGAGGGGCGCTCGGCGAGGGTGAGCGGGCAGACCAGGGCGTACGGCATGCCGCTGCGGAGGCGGGTGCGCCGGTTGCCGCCGGGCTTCGCGCCGAGCTTGGCGCCGGGCTTCGCGGCGGCGGACCGCGCGGGGCCGGGTTTGGACGTGCCGGGTTTGGACGGGCCGGGCTTCGACGGGGTGGGCGGGGCGGCGTCCAGGCCCAGGGCGGCCACGGGCAGCAGCAGGGTCTCCCGGGCGGCGGCGAGTTCCAGCACCTGCTCGGACGGCGCGGCGTCCTGCGGGGCCTGCCGGGCGGAGCCGCTCCCGGCGTGCCGCACGTGCAGCACGCCCTCCTCGGTCACCGCGAGCAGTGCGACGTGTCCGGCCTCGGCCGGCATCAGCGTGGACGCGGCGGACTGGACGGCGTCCGCGACCTCCTCCACCGTGACGGCCGCGGTCAGCCGGGCGCCCGCCTCGCGCAGCGTCCGCTCGCGGGCGACGGCCTGCCGGCGGTCGGAGACGACCACCGCCAGCCGGGCCAGCACCAGCAGGTAGAGCAGCGCGGAGAACGCGCCGATCACGCCCGCGTTGCCGGTGTTGCCGGCCAGCGCCTCGATGATCAGGATCGCCGGGGCGATCAGCGAGGCGAGGGTGAGCAGCACCAGCCGGGCGGTGCTCAGGTCCGGCTGCTGGGTGGGCACCGGACGGGTCAGCTCAACCATCGACGGGTGCAGCGCCGCCGCGCCCCAGGCGGTGTAGAAGGCGGCCCAGCCGAGTTCGACGGGCGTGCCGATGTGCCAGCTGCCGTGCAGCTGGATCAGCCCGTACAGCACGTCGGAGACCAGGAGGCCGAGCGAGCCGACGGCGAGCAGCTGCAGCGAGCGGGAGTTGCCCCCGCGCGGGGTCAGCAGGCGCAGCAGCAGGGCGAGCACGACCACGTCGCCGAGCGGGTAGGCGATCGAGACGGCCTTCTGGAACCAGTCGAGGTCCGGGTTCCGGGCGTACGGGAGGATCAGGTAGATCCAGGCGAGCAGGGCCAGTCCGATGGTGGGGATGAGGGCGTCCAGCAGCCCGGCGCGGTCCTGACGGGCCGTGCGCCAGCGGATGAAGCCCAGCACGCCGACCGCGTACAGCACGTACTCGGCGAGGTAGAAGCCGTCCGCGACGGACGGGAACGGGTTGGGCAGGTGCAGGATGTCCAACTGGACGGCCTGGATCACCTCGCCCACGGTGAAGCTGAGGTTGGCGAGCGCCAGCACGTACCAGAAGCGCGCGTGCGCGGGCCGGTTGAGACGCACGCCGACCACGATCGCGGCGACGCCGCCGAGGCCGATGCCCGTCCACCAGATGATCCGCTGGCTCGGATTCGCGTAGTAGATGCCGGTGAACAGCACCATCCAGAGCAGATAACACACCATCAGGCGTTGGCGCCGGCGAGTCAACGAGGCTACCTCCTCCGCGACACCACCCCGCCGGTCGGGCGGGGGAGTTCGGGCGAGGACTGGCGGGCGAGGCGTACGGGCCGGCCCGGGGTGGGACGGGGTGGGCGCTTTCGCGCAGCAGCGAGGCGTCCGGTGGGGGTGTGACCGGACGGCCTCGACGGGGCGGGAGTGCGTATAGTCGGAAATGTCGCACTCCCCAGCATTCTGCCGCCACAGCACGAGGTCAAGCCGGTGGACGACGCAGTAGACAGCGCACAGGGCGTACGTACGGATGTGAGCTCCGACCGTCACGCCGTGGTCCGCAACGACAACGGTCAGTATGCGATCTGGCCCGGGGGCTTGACCGTCCCGGCCGGCTGGCGGCAGGTCCACGGACCGGCCGGGCGGGCCGACTGCCGGGACCGGGTGGAACGCGAGTGGCGCCCCGCCGAACTGGGTTTCCCCGACGGCGCCCCCGTACGGCGGGCGGCGGCCGGATTCGCCGACACGGTGCACGGACTGTTCCGTGCGCGGGCGGCGCACGACCCGGAGGCGGTCGCCGTCATTGCCGCCGACGCCACGCTGAGCTACCGCGAACTCGACCTGCGCAGCGACCGGTTGGCCGCCGCACTCCGGGCCCGCGGAGTCGGCCCCGAGCAGGTCGTGCCGGTCTGCCTGGAACGCGGGGCCGGGCTGGTGACCGCCTGGCTGGCCGTGCTCAAGGCCGGCGGGGCCTTCCTGCCACTGGACCCGGCACACCCGCGGCGACGATTGGCCGGGCTCGTCGAGGACTGCGGGGCCCGGGTGGTGGTCGCGGACGGCGACGGCTTCCCGGGGACCTCCCGGGTACCCGTACTCGGACCGGGGGGCGGCGGCTCCGGCGAGTTCCTGGGCGACGACGGCGCCGTCCCCGACGACCTCGCCTACCTGATCTACACCTCCGGCACGACCGGCCGCCCCAAAGGCGTGCCCGTCACCCACCGTGCGCTGCTGTTCACCCTCGACCGGATCGTCCACGCCTACCGGCTGCGCCCCGGCGAACGCGTCCTGCAACTGGCCGCGCTGGGCTCCGACACCGCGCTGGAGCAGGTGTTCGGCGCCCTGCTCGCGGGCGCGACCGTCGTGCTGGGCGGCGGCGGGGACGCGGGCGGCACCTGGGCGCCCACCGAACTGGCCGGTCGGCTGCCCGGGCTGGGCCTGGCCGTCGCCGACCTCACCCCCGCCTACTGGCACCACCTGCTCGACCTGCTCCCGCCCGGCGGGCCCGGCCCCTGGGAACTGCGGCTGGTCGTGCTCGGCGGGGACGTCGTGGACGCCGCCGACTGCCGCCGCTGCCTGGAGCGGCTGCCCGGCGCCCGGCTGCTCAACGCGTACGGGGTCACCGAGGCGGCCGTCACCTCGACGCTCTGCGAGGTCACGGCCGACCTCCTCGGCGGGGGCGCCACCGGCCCGGGCCCGGCGGGACCGGGCGGCTCCGCCGCGCCCGTACCGATCGGCCGGCCACTGCCCGGAGTGCGGGTGCACGTGCTCGATGCCCGGCTGCGCCCCGTCCGGCCCGGGGAGAAGGGGCAGATCCACCTCGGCGGGCCCGGCCTGGCCCGCGGCTACTGGCGGCAGGCCGGGCTCACCGCCGAGTCCTTCCTGCCCGACCCGTACGCGCCGCTGCCCGGCGAGCGGATGTACCGAACCGGCGACGCCGGACGGTGGCGGGCCGACGGGCAGCTGGAGATCCTCGGGCGCTTCGACGACCAGCTGAAGGTGCGCGGGCACCGGGTGGACCCGGCCGAGATCGAGGCCGTCCTGGCCGCCCACCCGGACGTCCGGCAGGCCCGGATCGCGGCCGACGGGGAGGCGGCGGACGGCAGCCGCACGCTCACGGCCTACTACACGCTCGCCCCCGGGGCGGCCGGCGGGGCGCGGGGGATCCGGGCGTTCCTGGCCGAGCGGCTGCCGGAGTACCTGGTGCCGGCCGACTTCGTGCCGCTGGCGGCGATGCCGCTGACGGCGGCGGGGAAGATCGACCGGCGGCGGCTGCCGCACGCGCCGGTGCGCCCGGTCGGTCCGGGTGGTCCGCCCGGCCCGGCTGCTCCGACCGCTCCGGCCGGAGCGGGTGCGTCCGGTGCGTCCGGTGCGTCCGGTGCCGACGCGGTCGAGGCGGCCGTCGGGCAGCTGTGGGCGGAGCTGCTCGGCGTCGAACACGTCGGCCCGGACGGCGACTTCTTCGCACTCGGCGGCACCTCGCTGCTCGCGATGGAGATGCTGGCGCGGGCCCGGATCATGTTCGGCATCGACGTCGGGCAGGTGCGGGCGCTCACCCGGGCACTGCTGCGTGAACCCGTCCTGCACGCCTTCGCGGGCGCCCTGCGGGCGGCGCGCACGGAGGGCCCCGCAGGCGCCGAACGGGACGCCGGCGTCGACTGGTTCGCGGAGGCCCGGCTCACCGACGACCTCCGGCAGTCCTGGAGCCCGGCGCCCTCCCGGGCCGAGCCCGCCGAGCTCCTGCTCACCGGCGCCACCGGCTTCTGCGGCGCCCACCTGCTGCACGCGCTGCTCGCCACCACCCGGGCCCGCATCCACTGCCTGGTCCGCGCGCCCGACGAGGAGCACGCGCTGGAACGGCTGCGGGCGGCGCAGCAGCGCTTCCTGCGGCACGACCTCGCCGACCGGCGGGTGGTGCCGCTGGTCGGCGACCTCACCCGGCCCGCACTCGGGCTGACGGACCACCGGTTCGACTGGCTGGCCGGGCACCTCGACGCGATCCACCACCTCGGCGGGCAGGTCAATTTCCTCTACCCGTACCACCAGTTGCGCCGCCCCAACGTCGGCGGCACCCGGGAGGTCGTCCGGCTCGCCGGGCACAGCCGGGGCATCCCCGTGCACTACCTCTCCACCCTCGCCGTCCTGGCCGGCTTCGGCGCGGCCGGCGTCCCGAAGGTCACCGAGCGGACCCCGCTCGCCCACCCGGAACGGCTCGGCGTCGGCTACGTCGAGAGCAAGTGGGTCGCCGAACAGCTGCTGCACAACGCGGCCGCCGCCGGCCTGCCGGTCACCGTGCTGCGCACCAACGACGTCACCGGGGACCTCGCGGACGGGGCGATGAACACCGGCACCGAACTGTGCGCGCTGATCGCCTACCTGGCCGACAGCGGGACCTGCCCGGACGTGCAGCTGCTGCTCGACTTCGTCCCCGCCGACCGCTTCTCCCGGGCCGTCGCCCACATCGCCGCCCACGCACCGGCCGCCGGCGAGGTCTACCACCTCACCTCCCCGCAGCCGGGCGTCCTCGCCGACCTCGCCGAGCGGCTGCGGGCGCGCGGCCACCGGATCGCCCCACTGCCGTACGGGGACTGGGTGCGGCGGCTGGTCCGGTTCGCCGCCGGGAACCCGACGCACCCGATCGCACCGTTCGTCCCGCTGTTCGTGGACCGCGCGCCGGGGGCGGAACTGTCGATCAGCGAGATGTACTTCCGGCCGACGTTCCCGCTGTTCGAGCGGGTCAACGCGGACGCGGCGCTGGCCGGGAGCGGGATCGAACTGCCGCCGGTGGAGGCCGGGTTGATCGACCACTACCTGGCGGGGCTGGAGCGGGAGGGCTTCCTGCGGGCGGCGTCGCCGTGAGCCGCTCCGAGGGGGGCCGTGCCGAGGGGAGCCTTTCCGGCGCGAGCCTCTTCGAGGCGCTGGGCGGGCGGCTCGGCGCCGGCGACGGCCCGGTGGCCTTCGGCGGGTCGCTCGGGCCCGGAGAACTTCTGTCGGCGTACCGGCGCGGGCTGTTCCCGCTGCCGGCCTCGGACGTGTACGCGAGCGCGTACAGCGAGGCGCTGTACGGGGACGCCGTCGAGGCGGGCGAGGTGGCGCTGCTGCCGGGCGGGACGGACCCGTACGCGCTGGCCTGGTGGTCGCCCGACCCGCGGCCGGTGATCGTGCCCGACGGCGTCCGGCTCGGGAGGCGGCTGGAGCGGCGGCTGCGCAACCGGTCCTCGTGGTGGACGAGCGCGGACCGGGCCTTCGGGCAGGTGCTGGCTGCGTGTGCCGAAGGGCGTCAACCGGTCTGGCTCACGGAGGAGTTGGTGGCGGCACTGATGAAGCTGCACGGGCTGGGGGCGGCGCACAGCGGCGAGGTGTGGGAGGGGGAGGAGCTGATCGGCGGCGTGTTCGGGGTGGTGGTCGGCCCGGTGCTGAGCCTGGACTCGATGTTCCACCGCCGCCCGGACGCCGCCCGGGTCGCCGTCGCCGATCTCGGGGCGAGGTTTGGTGCGGTGGGCGGGCGGCTGCTCGACGCGCAGTGGGACGGGCCGCACGTGCGGAGCCTCGGGGCGGAACCGATAGCGCGCTCGCGGTACCTCGCCGTGCTCTCGGGTGAGGGCGACAACGAGGACACGGACAGGGGCGCGGACAGGGGCATGGGCGGGGTCGGTGCGCTGGACGGGTCGCCGCTGCCGGCGGCGCGGCTGGGACGGCCAGGTTCGCCCGGCTGATCCCTCCACTCTGACGAACCTCGGATGACCTGCGGTTAAACCTGATCGGTCCGGCTTTTTGGCCTGCCTTCGACAAAGTTATTCCTCGTCAGTAACATGACGCCGCGTGTTCAAGAGCTCCATAGGCAGGGCCGCCGGCCCCGCCGTCCTCACCCTCGTCCTCGCCGGGGCCGCCGCGTGCGGGCCGACCAGCCCCGGTACCCCCCGGATCGGTGCCGCACCGGCCGCCGCCACCGTCGCCGACCCGGCCGCGACCGCCGCCGGGGCCGGCCCGGCCGCCGCCCCGC
>NZ_JBSHAP010000230.1:0-7283 GCF_053611565.1 Kitasatospora sp. NPDC054795 | reverse complement strand
GTCCCCACGAACGGCTTCCAGGGAGTCGGCGTGGGCACCGGCAGCGACCCGGCCGCCCTCGTCGAGCTGACCGTCACCGGCTGACCACCACCACCCGCATCCGCCCTTCACGTTGGGAAGAACACCTCATGCTTCGCACCTCCTCGTCCCGCAACCTGCGGGCGGGTGTGCTGGTCGCGGCCGTGGCCGCCGGCACACTGACCACGTTCGCCCCGGCCCAGGCCGTGGTCGGTGACACGGCCGCCGACGGTACCTACGCCGCCACCGCCCGGCTCGTCGTCGGTGACCACCTGCGCGGCTGCACCGGCACGCTGGTGGACCGCTACTGGGTGCTGACCGCCGCGTCGTGCTTCTCCGACGACCCGGCGCAGCCGCAGGCCCTGGCGGCCGGCGCGCCTAAGTGGACCAGCACCGTGACGGTCGGCGCGAAGTCGGCCCAGGTGGCCGAGTTGGTGCCGCGTACGGACCGTGACCTGGTGATGGCCCGCCTCACCACGCCCGTGGACGGTGTCGCTCCGCTGCCGCTGGCGACCTCCGCGCCGACGGCCGGGCAGTCGCTGCGTGTTCCCGGTTTCGGCCGGACCAAGGACGAGTGGGTGCCGGGCAAGCTCCACTCGGGTGTCTTCAGCCTCGACTCCGTGGCCGCGACGGGCATCGGCACCACCGGTACCGGTGGCGCGGCGGTCTGCAAGGGCGACACCGGCGCCCCTGCCATCCGCGAGGTCAACGGCAAGGCCGAGCTGGTGGCCGTGGCCTCCCGCTCCTGGCAGGGCGGCTGCCTGGGCACCCCGGCCACCGAGACCCGCACCGGCGCGTACAGCTCCCGGGTCGACGACCTCGCCGGCTGGGTGCAGGAAGTGCGTTTCCGTACGACGGAGGTGACGGCCGGCCTGCACGTGCAGGTCATCGGTTCGGACACCAAGCTGTGGGACACCGTGGCCGACTACAAGGCCGGCAGCTGGCTCGGCAAGTGGTCGCCCGTTCCGAGCGGCGCCCTCTCCGCCGTGGACTCGGTGGCGATCGGTGACACCTTGCACGTCTTCGTCGTCGGTTCGGACGGCAAGGTCTACACGCGTGACGGCAAGGTCGGTGGCTACTGGACCCCGTGGGGCGAGGTCCCGGGCGGTGCGGTCGGGGTCAAGGGCGTCACCGCGTCCACCCGCGGCAACACCGTCAGCCTGCAGATCATCGGTGTCGACGGATCCCTGTACAGCACCCAGGCCGACTACACCGCCGGCCGGTGGGTCGGCTCCTGGGAGCAGGTCGGCGTCAACAACCTGAAGGCGATCACCAGCGCCACCACCGCCGACGGCGTCGTCCACGTCTTCGCCATCAACGAGGACGGCCGGGTCTACACCCGCGACAACCGGCCTGACGGCAGCTGGACCCCGTGGGGCGAGATTCCCGGCAACGCGGTCGACGTCAAGGGCATCACGGCGGCTGCCCGCGGCAACATCGTCGACCTGCAGATCATCGGCTCGGACGGCTCCCTCTTCAGCACCAACGGCAACTTCGACGCCGGCCGTTGGGACCCGGCCTGGACCAAGGTCAGCGACAACCACCTGAAGGCGATCAGCAGCAGCGCCGAGGGCAACGTCGTCCACGTCGTCGTCATCAACGAGGACGACAAGGTCTACAACCGCGACGCCGACTACAACGCTGGCCGATGGACCCCGTGGGGCGAGGTCCCCGGCGGCATCACCGGTGTCAAGGCGATCACCGCCGCCACCACCGGCTGACCCGGCCCGCACCATGTCCCGCCGGGCCGGCCGCCACCCGGCCGCCGGTCCGGCGGGACACCCACTTCTCGTACTTCTCAGGGGGGAATTCCTGATGTCCCGCAAGTCCCAGGTCCGCGCCCGTCGGGCGGGTGTGCTGGTCGCGGCCGCCGCCGCCGGCACGCTGAGCAGCTTCACTCCGGCCGGTGCCGTGGTCGGCGACCCGGCCGCCGACGGTTCCTACGCCTCCACCGCGCGGCTGGTGATCGGTGACAACCTGCGCGGCTGCACGGGTGCGCTGGTGGACCGCTACTGGGTGGTCACGGCCGCGTCGTGCTTCTCCGACGATCCGGCGCAGCCGCAGGCCCTGGCGGCCGGCGCGCCGAAGTGGACCACCACCGTGGCGGTGGGCGCGAAGTCGGCCCAGGTGGCCGAGTTGGTGCCGCGTACGGACCGTGACCTGGTGATGGCGCGTCTGGCCACGGCGGTGGACGGTGTCGCTCCGCTGCCGCTGGCGACCACCGCGCCGACGGCCGGGCAGTCGCTGCGCGTTCCCGGTTTCGGCCGGACCAAGGACGAGTGGGTGCCGAACAAGCTCCACACCGGTGTGTTCAGCCTCGACACGGTGAGCCCGACGGGCATCGGCACCACCGGCACCGGTGGCGCCGCGATCTGCAAGGGCGACACCGGTGCCCCCGCCATCCGCGAGGTCAACGGAAAGGCCGAGCTGGTCGCCGTGGCCTCGCGCTCGTGGCAGGGCGGCTGCCTGGGCACCCCAGCCACCGAGACCCGCACCGGCGCGTACAGCTCCCGGGTCGACGACCTCGGCGCCTGGGTCAAGCAGGTGAAGGCCTCCCGTCCGGCCAGTGAGCTGTTCGCGCTCGGCGGGGACAGCAGGATCTGGACCAACGAGGGCGCGTACACCACGAACGTGTGGGGCACCTTCGACGCGGTTCCGGACAGCATCGGCACGCGTCAGGTCAGCGCGGTCACCATGGGCGACACGGTGCGCCTGTTCACGATCGGCGGCGACCAGCGGATCTGGACCGCCGCGAAGAACACCACCACCAACGCCTGGAGCCCGCTCCAGGTCGTGCCGGACAACAGCGGCATGCGGCAGGTGACCGCCGTCGCCATGGGCGACACGGTCCGCCTGTACGCGATCGGCGGCGACCAGCGCATCTACACCGCGACGGGCGACTACACCGCCGGCACCTGGACCGGGTTCGAGCCCCTGCCCAGCAGCGCCATCAAGCAGGTGACCGCCACCGCCGTCGGCAACACCGTGCGCCTGTTCGCCATCGGCGGCGACGGCAAGATCTGGACCACCACCGGCGACTACACCGCCGGGACGTGGACCACCTTCGAGGCCATCGACAGCAGCGCCATCCAGCACATCACCGCCACCACGATCGGCACCACCGTCCGGCTGTTCGCCGTCGGCGGCGACCAGCGGATCTGGACCACCGACAGCACCGCCAACGGCCCCTGGACGACCTTCGACCAGGTACCCGGCGTCCTGGGCGTCAAGCAGGTCGCCGCCGCCACCATCGGCGACACCATCCGGCTGTTCGCCATCGGTCTCGACGACGCGATCTGGACCGCCGACAAGAAGGCCGACGGCAGCTGGACCACCTTCTACAAGGTCGACAGCAGCGCCATCCAGGGCATCGCCGCCACCACCGGCTGACCCGCCCCGCACCCGTTCCCCGCGGGGGCCGTCGGCACGAGACCGACCGTCCCCGCGGGGCTCCGCAGGCCCACTCGAAGGGAAAGTCCGCATGTCCCGCAAGTCCCAGTTCCGCTCCCGGCGGGCGGGTGTGCTGGTCGCCGTCGCGGCGGCCGCCGCCGGCACGCTGACCACCTTCGCCCCGGCCGGCGCCGTCTCCGGCGACGCGGCGTCCGACAACACCTCCGCCACCACCGCGCGGATCGTCATCGGCGACCACCTGCGCGGCTGCACCGGCGCGCTGATCGACCAGTACTGGCTGCTCAGCGCGGCGTCGTGCTTCTCCGACGACCCGGCGCAGCCGCAGACGCTCGCCGACGGCGCACCGAAGTGGAACACCACCGCCACCGTCGGCGCGAAGTCGGCCCAGGTGGTCGAGCTGGCGAAGGCGGAGGGCCGGGACCTGGTGATGGCCCGCCTCGCCACGCCCTTCGACGGCGTCACGCCGCTGGACGTGGGCACCGCCGCGCCGACGGCCGGGCAGTCGCTGCGGGTGTCCGGCTTCGGGCGCACCAAGGCCGAATGGGTCCCGGACAAGGCGCACACCGGGGCGTTCAGCCTCGACACGGTGAGCGCGACCGGCGTCGATATCACGGGGACGGGCGGTGCGGCGGTCTGCAAGGGCGACACCGGTGCCCCCGTGGTCCGCGAGCTCAACGGCAGGGCCGAGCTGGTCGCCGTGGCCTCCCGGTCCTGGCAGGGCGGCTGCCTGGGCGTGCCCGCCGCCGAGACCCGCACCGGCGCGTACGCCACCCGGGTGGACGACCTCGGCATGTGGATCACCAAGGTCCGCCACTCGACCCCCTCGGGGACCGTGGTGAAGGCCTCGCCGTTCACTGTGGTCGACCCCGCCACCGGGCACCGGCTGACCTTCGTCCAGGACGACAGGAACAACCTGTGGTCCGTCGACCCGCTGGCCGAGGGCTGGGTCAACCTGGGCCCCTACGCCGCGACCCGCCCCACCGCGATCGCCGACCCGGCCACCAACCACGTGATGGTGTACGTCAACGGGCCGGACCACAAGCTCTGGTCCTACGACCGCACCACCAAGCACTGGACCGAGTTCGTCCCGACCCCGTCCGGCACGGTGCTGGCCCCTGACGCGGTGCCGCGCACCGTCGTCGACCCGGCCACCAACCACCTGGTCACCTTCGTCCGCGACACCGCCCACCACCTGTGGTCGGTGGACCCGCAGGGCGAGGGCTGGTACGACTACGGCGGCCTGGCCGCCACCGACCCCGTCCCGATCGTCAACCCGAACGACGGCCACATCGTCGTCCACGTCAACGGGCCGGACAACCGGCTGAACTCCATCGACCGCCGCGGCGCCGGCCGGGTCGAGTTCGTCCCGCCGGCCCTGGCCCCCGACGCCGTCCCCTCGACCGTGGTCGACCCGGCCACCGGGCACTTCACCACGTTCGTCCGGGACGCCGCGAACCACCTGTGGTCCGTCGACCCGTTCGGCCCGGGCTGGCGCGACTGGGGCGTGCGGGCCGCCACCGACCCGGTCGCGGTCGCCGACAAGACCGGCAACCGGACCGTGGTGTACGTCAACGGGCCGAACAACCGGCTGAACTCGCTGGACTTCTCCACCGGTACGTGGACCGAGTTCCTCCTCACCCCGTCCGGCACCGCGCTCGCCGCGGACGTCGTCCCGCAGACCGTCGTCGACCCGGCCACCAAGCACCTGGTCACCTACGTGCGGGACGTCAACAACACCCTGTGGTCCGTCGACCCGCAGGGCCCGGGCTGGGTCCGCTTCCACGGCGGCCCCTCCGCACCCTGACCCGCCGCAGACCCGGGACGGCCCGCCCCGTCACCCGCGGGGCGGGCCGTCACGGGTCGGCGCACCGTCGACGGTGAAGCCTCTCCGCACCCCGCGCACCCGCGGAGTGCCGTCCCTCTCGAACGTTCCAGGGAGATCCCTCATGTCCCGCAAGTCCCAGGTCCGCTCCTGGCGGGCCGGCGTGCTGGTCGCGGCCGCTGCCGCCGGCACGCTGAGCACCTTCACCCCGGCCGTCGCCGTGGTCGGCGACCCGGCCGCCGACGGCACCTACGCCTACACCGCGCGCCTGGTGATCGGCGACAACGTGCGCGCCTGCACCGGCGTGCTGGTGGACCGCTACTGGGTGGCCACCGCGGCCTCCTGCTTCTCCGACGACCCGGCGCAGCCGCAGGCCCTCGCGGCGGGCGCGCCCAAGTGGAAGACCACCGCCACCATCGGCCGCACCGACCTGACGACCGGCGCGGGCACGGTGACGGAGGTGGTGGAGCTGGCGCCGCGCCAGGACCGTGACCTGGTCCTCGCCCGGCTGGCCGCGCCGGTCAACGGCGTCGCGCCGCTCGCGATCGCCACCACCGCCCCCAGCGCCGGGGAGACGCTGCGGGTGCCCGGCTACGGCCGGACCAAGGACGAGTGGATCACCAACAAGCTCCACTCCGGCGCGTTCAGCCTCGACACCGTGAGCCCGACGGGCATCGGCACCACCGGTACTGGCGGTGCGGCGGTCTGCAAGGGCGACACCGGCGCCCCGGCGATCCGTCAGGTCAACGGCAGGGCCGAACTGGTCGCCGTCGCCTCCCGTTCCTGGCAGGGAGGCTGCCTGGGCGTCCCGGCCACCGAGACCCGCACCGGCGCGTACTCCTCCCGCGTCGACGACCTCGGCGGGTGGATCGACCAGGTCCGCGGCGGCTGGTGGGACACCGTCACCGCCAATCCGGCGGCCAACAGTTCGGTCTACGACCCGGTCCGGAAGACCTCCACGGTCTTCGCCGTCGACAGCAACCGCCACGTGGTGTTCTCCTCCAGCTCGGACGGTACGACCTGGAGCGGCTGGACGCAGATCGGCGGCAACTGGGCGTTCGCGAGCGTTCCCACCGCGCTGTACAACCCCGCGACCGACGCCGTCGAGCTGTTCGCGATCGACACCGACGGCGTGCTCAAGCAGACCTACTGGCTGCCGAACGGCCAGGGCTGGAGCGAGTGGTACGCCCAGGACTCCAACCGGAGGTTCACCGGCAGTCCCACGGCCGTCTACAACCCGGCGACGAAGACCGCGGACGTCTTCGCCACCCAGACCAACGGCGGTGTCGCGCACTCCTACTACACGCAGGGCATGGCGAAGTGGAGCGGCTGGTACGGCATCTACGAGAACTGGCACTTCGCGAGCAGCCCGAGCGCCGTCTACAACCCGTCCACCGGCGCCATCGAGCTGTTCGCGGTGGGCACCAACGGTGTGCTGTGCCAGACGTACTGGAAGATGGACGGCGCGAACTGGCACGAGTGGTACTACCAGGACGACAACCGTCGGTTCGCCGGCAGCCCCACGTCGGCCTACAACCCGGTCACCAGGACCGTGGAGGTGTTCGCGACGCAGACCAACGGCGGTGTCGCGCACTCCTACTACACGCAGGGCATGGCGAAGTGGAGCGGCTGGTACGACGTCCCCGGCCGGCAGTTCGCGGGCTCGCCGTCCGCGGTCTTCGACCCCGCCACCGGAGGCTTCGAGCTGTTCGCGGTGGGCGGTGACGGCATCCTCTCCCGTACCGAGTGGATCCCCGACGGCAAGCCGTGGCGTGACTGGACCGCCCTGGGTGACTGGAAGTTCACCGCCGGACGGTTCCCGACCGCGACGTTCAACGCCACGGCGGGCGTCATGGACCTCTTCGCCACCGGTCAGGACGGGGTCCTGAACCACGCCTCGTACAAGCCCGGCCCGGGCCGGGTCTGGGGCGGGCTGACGACGGTCCCCGGCAAGACCATGATCACCGGCTGACGCTCGGCGGAACGCCCCGAAGCACTCCGGGCCCGGCTGCTCCCCGATCCGTCGGGGAGC
>NZ_JBSHAP010000229.1:0-7327 GCF_053611565.1 Kitasatospora sp. NPDC054795 | reverse complement strand
CACCCCGAGCTCCGGACGCCCCACCACGAACTCCCGCAACCGCTCCGCCTGCGCACCCAGCGCCACCGGCGTCCGGCCCGACAACAGCCACGGCAGCACACCGCCGACCTCCGCCGGCTCCTCGGCCGCCGTCGCGGGCGCGGCCTCCAGGATCAGGTGCGCGTTGGTGCCGCTCATGCCGAACGAGGAGACGCCCGCCCGGCGCGGACGCCCGGCCTGCGGCCAGGGACGCGCCTCGGACAGCAGCTCCACGGCGCCCGTCGCCCACTCCACGTGCGGGGACGGCTCGTCCGCGTGCAGCGTCGCCGGCAGGACGCCGTGCCGCATCGCCAGCACCATCTTGATCACACCCGCCACACCGGCCGCGGCCTGGGTGTGCCCGATGTTGGACTTCACCGAGCCCAGCCAGAGCGGCTCGCCGGCCCGCTCCTGGCCGTAGGTGGCCAGCAGGGCGTGCGCCTCGATCGGGTCGCCCAGCGTGGTGCCCGTGCCGTGCGCCTCCACGGCGTCCACCTCGGCGGCCGCGACGCCGGCGTTGGCCAGCGCCTGGCGGATCACCCGCTCCTGCGACGGGCCGTTCGGCGCCGTCAGCCCGTTGGACGCACCGTCCTGGTTGATGGCGGTGCCGCGGATCACCGCCAGCACCTGGTGCCCGTTGCGGCGGGCGTCGGAGAGCCGCTCCAGCATGACCAGGCCGACGCCCTCGGCCAGCCCGAAGCCGTCCGCACCCGAACCGAAGGCCCGGCAGCGGCCGTCCTCGGACAGTCCGCGCAGTCGGCTGAACTCCATGAACAGGCCCGGGGTGGACATCACGGCGGCGCCGCCGGCCAGGGCGAGGTCGCACTCGCCGCCCCGCAGCGACTGGACCGCGAGGTGCAGGGCGACCAGCGAGGAGGAGCACGCGGTGTCCACGGTGACCGCCGGGCCCTCCAGGCCGAGCGCGTACGCCACCCGGCCGGAGGCGACGCTGCCCGCGCTGCCGGTGACCCGGTAGCCCCCGTAGTTCTCCAGGGCGTGGTCCATCCGCGGGCCGTACTCCTGGGTGGCGACACCGGTGAACACGCCGGTGGCGCTGTGCCGCAGCGTGGTCGGGTCGATCCCGGCCCGCTCGACGACCTCCCAGGCCGTCTCCAGCAGCAGCCGCTGCTGCGGGTCCGCGGCGGCCGCCTCGCGCGGCGAGATGCCGAAGAACGCGGCGTCGAACAGGTCCGCGTCGTACAGGAAGCCGCCCTCGCGGGTGTACGAGCGGCCCGGCTCGTCGGGGTCCGCGTGGTACAGCCGGTCGAGGTCCCAGCCGCGGTTGGCGGGCAGGGTGGAGATCATGTCGCCGCGTTCGGCGACGACCTGCCACAGCTCCTCGGGCGAGCCGATGCCGCCGGGGAAGCGGCAGCCCATCGCGACGATCGCGATCGGCTCGCCCGGGGCGGCGGCCGCGGCCCTGGCCGCCGTCGGCGCCGGGCCGGTGCCGGTGGCGTCGGTCAGCAGCGCGAGCAGGTGGTCGGCGAGCGCGTTCGGCGTGGGGTGGTCGAAGGCGACGGTGGTGGGCAGCCGCAGGCCCGACGCCGCGTTCAGCCGGTTGCGGAACTCCACCGCGATCAGCGAGTCGAAGCCGAGCGCCTTGAACGCGCCGTCCACCGCGATCCCGGCCGGGTCGACGTGGCCCAGCGCGGTCGCGGCACTGGAGCGGACCAGGTCCAGCAGGGTGCGGCGGCGGTCGGCGGCGGGCAGCACCGTCAGCCGGTCGGCCAGACCGCTCGCCGCCGCGGCGGCCGACGCCCGGCGCAGCGGGGTGCGGATCAGGCCGCGCAGCACCGCGGGGACGGCCTCGGCGCGCCCGGCCGCCTCGGCGACGGCGATCCTGGCCGGGGCGATCAGCGGGCGGCCGTCGGCGAGGGCCGCGTCGAAGAGCGCGAGGCCCTGCTCGGCGGTCATCGGTGCCAGGCCGCCGCGGACCAGGCGGGCCCGGTCGGCCTCGCCGAGCCGGCCGCCCATGCCCTCGCCGTGCGCCCAGAGGCCGGAGAGCAGCGCCTGGGCGGGCAGCCCGAGGGCGTGCCGGTGCTGGGCGAGCGCGTCGAGGAAGCCGTTGGCGGCGCCGTAGCTGCCCTGCCCGGCGGCGCCGACGGTGCTGGCCAGCGAGGAGAAGAGCACGAACGCGCTCAGGTCGAGGTCGCGGGTGAGCCGGTGCAGGTTCCAGGCCGCGTCGGCCTTGGGGCGCAGCACCGCGTCCAGCTGCTCGGGGCGCAGCCGCTGCACGGAGGCGTCGTCGACCACGCCGGCGGCGTGCACCACGGCGGTGAGCGGGTGCTCGGCCGGGACGGCGGCCAGCAGGGCGGCCAGGGCGGCCGGATCGGCCGCGTCGCAGGCGGCGGCGGTGACCTCGGCGTCCAGCCCGGCGGTCAGCTCCGCGAGTTCCCCGGCGGGCAGGCCGCGGCGGCCGACCAGCAGCAGGTGGCGGACCCCGTGTGCGGTGACCAGGTGCCGGGCCAGAAGGCGGCCGATGGCGCCGGTGCCGCCGGTCAGCAGGACGGTGCCGTCCGGGTCGAACGGGGTGCGGGCGGGCTCGGCGCCGGCGAGCGGGGCGGGTCCGGCCTTGACCAGCCGCGGCGCCAGCAGGCGGCCGGCGCGCAGCGCGAGCTGCGGCTCGTCGCCGGCGAGGGCGTCGCGCAGGGCCTCGTCGGTGGGCCGCTCGCCGTCGTGGTCGAGGATCAGGATGCGGCCGGGGTGCTCGATCTGGGCGCTGCGGGCCAGGCCGAGGACGGCGGCCGCGGCGAGGTCGCGCACCTCCTCGTCCGGACCGGCGGCGAGGGCCTGCCGGGTGAGCAGGACGAGTCGGGAGTCGGCCCGGCCCTCCTCGGCGAGGAAGGCCTGGATCAGCCCGAGGGCGCTGCGGGTCAGGGCGTGCGCGCTCTCGGCGGGGGCGTCGGGGTCGCCGGTGACCGGGACGAGGACGGCCTCGGGCGCCGGGCCGCCGTCGAGCGGCGGCAGGCCCTGGACGAGGTCGGCCGGGGCGGTCCGGACGGCGCCGCCGGTGGCGGTGGCTGCGGTGGCTGCGGTGGCTGCGGGGATCCAGTCGAGCCGGTGGAGCGGGTCGGCGGTGTTCCGGCCGGCGGCCGACCGCTCCGGGTCGACGGCCCGCAGGACGAGTGCGTCGACGTCCAGGACGGCGGCGCCCGCCGGGTCGCTCAGCGTGACGGCGTAGCCGCCCTCGGGGCCGCCGGGCGCGGCGTGCACCCGGACGGCGGTGGCCCCGGCGGCGTGCAGCCGGACGCCGGCGAACGAGAAGGCGAGTCGGGTGGTCGCCGGGTCGCCGTCGAGCAGCAGCACGTGCAGCGCGGCGTCCAGCAGCGCCGGGTGGATGCCGAAGCCCTCGGTCGGGAGCGTCTCGGGGAGGGCGACCTCGGCGAACAGCTCCTCGCCGCGCCGCCAGGCGGCGGTCAGGCCCTGGAAGGCCGGGCCGTAGGCGTAGCCGCGCCCGGCCAGGCCGGGGTAGGCGTCCTGGACCGTGAGCGGGACGGCGCCGGCGGGCGGCCAGGCGCCCTGCGGTGCGGGCGCGGCGGCCGGCCCGGCGGTCAGTGCGCCGGTGGCGTGCCAGGTCCAGGGGCGGTCCTCGGCGGCGGCCCGCGGGCGGGAGTGGACGGTGACGGGGCGGCGGCCCGCCTCGTCCGGCGGCAGCAGCACCACCTGGATCTGGACGGAGCCGTCGGCCGGGAGGACCAGCGGGCTCTGGAGGGTGAGTTCCTCCAGGTGCGGGTGGCCGCAGCGCAGGCCCGCGTGCAGCGCGAGGTCGACGAGCGCGGAGCCGGGCAGCACGACCGCGCCGTTGACCACGTGGTCGGCGAGCCAGGGCTGGTCGGCGGTGGCGAGCCGGCCGGTGAGGACGAGGGTGTCGTCGCCCGCGAGGGTGACGGCGGCGCCGGCCAGCGGGTGGTCGGCGGGGTCGAGGCCGAGACCGGTGGCGTCGGTCGAGGCGGCGCCGGGCGCCAGCCAGTACCGCTCGCGCTGGAAGGGGTAGGTGGGCAGCGGGACCCGCCGGGCGGAGCCGGGGAAGGCGTCCGCCCAGTCCACCGTGACGCCGGCGACGTACGCCTCGGCGAGCGCACCGAGGAACCGCTCGGGGCCGCCGTGGTCGCGGCGCAGGGTGCCGAGGGCGGCGCCGCCGCGGCCGTCGGCCTCCAGCGTCTCCTGGACGCCGACGGTGAGCACGGGGTGCGGGCTGGACTCGACGAAGGTGCGGTGGCCGGCCGAGAGCAGTGCCCGCACGGTGGGCTCGAAGCGCACCACCTGGCGCAGGTTGCGGAACCAGTAGTCGGTGTCGAGTGCGGTGGTCGCCAGCAGGCCGCCGGTGACGGTGGACCAGAAGGCCGTGTGGCCTTCGCGCGGCTCGATCCCGGCGAGGGCCTCGGCCAGCTCCTCGCGCAGCGGGTCGACGGCCGGCGAGTGCGAGGCGTAGTCGACCGGGACGCGCCGGGCGCGGACGTCCTGGTCCCGGCACTGGGCGACGAACTCGTCGAGGGCCTCGGCCTCCCCCGCGACCACGGTGGCGGACGGGCCGTTGTGCGCGGCGACGGTGATCCGGCCGTCGAAGCGGGCGATGCGCGCCTCGACCTCGTCGGTCGGCAGCGGGATCGACGCCATGCCCCCGGTGCCCGCGATGGCGCGCAGGTAGCGGCTGCGCAGGGCGACGATCCGGGCGGCGTCGGCCAGGGTGAGGCCGCCGGCGACGTGCGCGGCGGCGATCTCGCCCTGGGAGTGGCCGATCACGGCGGCGGGGACGACGCCGGAGTGCCGCCAGAGCTTCGCCAGCGACACCATCACGGCGAACAGCGCGGGCTGCACCACGTCGACGCGCTCCAGCGAGGGGGCGCCGGGGGCGCCGTGCAGCACGTCGATCAGCGACCAGTCGGTGTGCGGGGCGAGGGCCTCGGCGCACGCGGTGAGCTCGGCGCGGAAGACCTCGGAGGAGGCGTACAGCTCGGCGGCCATGCCCTCCCACTGGGAGCCCTGGCCGGGGAAGACGAACACGGGGCCGTCGGGGGCGCCGGCCGTGCCGGTGGTCAGGTTGGCGGCGGGCAGTTCCCGGGTCAGCGCGTCCAGGCCGGTCAGCAGCTGCTCACGGTCGGCGGCGACCACCACGGCACGCCGGTCGAAGGCGGCCCGGGAGGTCAGTGACAGGCCGAGGTCGGCGAGGGACGCGGCGGCGGCCGGCCCGGCGCCGGTGCGGACGGCCTCGGCCAGCCTGGCGGCCTGGGCGCGCAGCGCGGCGTCGCCGTGGGCGGAGAGCGGGAACGGCAGCGGGCCGGTCCCGGTGGCGGCGGGGGCCGCCGGGGCGTCCTGCGGCACGCTCTCGACGATCATGTGGGCGTTGGTGCCGCTGATGCCGAAGGAGGAGACCGCGGCGCGGCGCGGGCGTCCGCGCTCGGGCCAGTCCCGGGCCTCGGTCAGCAGCCGGACGCCGCCTGCGCTCCAGTCCACCCGGCTGGAGGGGGTGTCCGCGTGCAGGGTGCGCGGCAGCGTGCCGTGTCGCATCGCCTGCACCATCTTGATGATCCCGGCGACGCCGGCGGCGGCCTGGGTGTGCCCGATGTTGGTCTTCACCGAGCCGAGCCAGAGCGGGTCCTCGGCGGCGCGGTCCCGGCCGTAGGTGGCCAGCAGCGCCTGGGCCTCGATCGGGTCGCCGAGGGCGGTGCCGGTGCCGTGCGCCTCGACGGCGTCCACGTCGGCGGCGGCGAGTCCGGCGCCGGCCAGCGCCTGGCGGATCACCCGCTCCTGGGAGGGGCCGTTCGGCGCGGCGAGGCCGTTGGAGGCGCCGTCCTGGTTGATGGCGCTGCCCCGGATCACCGCGAGCACCGGGTGGCCCAGCCGCTCGGCCTCGGAGAGCCGCTCCAGGGCCAGCAGGCCCACGCCCTCGCCCCAGCCGGTGCCGTCGGCGCCCTCGGCGAAGGCCTTGCAGCGGCCGTCGGCCGACAGGCCCTGCTGCTTGCTGAACTCGATGAACATGCCGGGCGTCGCCAGCACTGTGGCGCCGCCGGCAAGGGCCATGTCGCACTCGCCGAGGCGCAGCGACTGGGCGGCCAGGTGCAGGGCGACCAGCGAGGACGAGCAGGCCGTGTCGACGGTGACCGCCGGGCCCTCCAGGCCGAGCACGTAGGCGATCCGGCCGGAGGCGACGCTCGCGGTGTTGCCGGTCAGCAGGTGGCCTTCGAGGTCGGCCGGGGCCTGGTGCAGCCGGGGGCCGTAGTCCTGGGCGGTGGCGCCGACGAACACGCCGGTGCGGCTGCCGCGCAGCACGGCCGGGTCGACGCCGAGGCGCTCGACGGCCTCCCAGGCGGTCTCCAGCAGGAGCCGCTGCTGCGGGTCCATGGCGAGGGCCTCGCGCGGGGAGATGCCGAAGAAGGCCGCGTCGAAGCGGGTCGCGTCGGTCAGGAACGCCCCGGCGGGGGTGAGTGTGCCGGTCGGGTTGCGCCCCTCGTCGGCGTAGACGCCCGCGATGTCCCAGCCGCGGTCCTCGGGGAAGCCGGTGACCAGGTCGCGGCCGTCGAGGACCGCCTGCCACAGGGCCTCGGGGGTGTCGATGCCGCCCGCGTAGCGGCAGCTCATCGCGACGATCGCGATCGGCTCGTCGCTCACGGCGCCGGGGGCGGGCGTCGCGGGCGCGACGGCGGCGGGCTCGCCGTAGAGCAGGCCGGACAGGTGCTCGGCCAGGCGCAGCGGGGTCGGGTGGTCGAAGACCAGGGAGTCCGGCAGCCGCAGCCGGGTGGCCGCGGCGAGGCGGTCGCGCAGTTCCACGGCGGTGAGCGAGTCGAAGCCCAGGTCGCGGAAGGTGAGCCGGGCGTCCACGTCGCCCGGGGTCTCGTAGTCGAGGACGGCGGCGACCTGGGCGCGGATCTGGTGCAGCAGCGCCCGCTCGTCCCGCCGCTCGGCGGCGGGCCCGGTCGGGGCCTCGACCGGGCCCGGCGCGGCAGGAGCGGGTTCGACGGCCGGACGGGCGGCCGTGTCCAGCCAGAAACGGCGGCGCTGGAAGGCGTAGGTGGGCAGGTCGACCGGTCGGGGGGCGTGGCCCGCGAAGACGGCGTCCCAGTCCAGCGGCACGCCGGCGGTGTACAGCCGGGCGACGGCGCCGAGCAGGGTCTCCGCGTCGTCGCGGTCCTTGCGCAGGGCCGGGGCCAGCAGGCCCTCGGCGCCGGCCTGCCGGGCCATCGCGCAGAGCACCCCGTCGGGGCCGACTTCGAGGAAGCGGGTGACGCCCTCGCGGTGCAGGGTCTCGACGCCGTCGGCGAAGCGGACGGCCTCGCGGACCTGCCGGACCCAGTAGTCGGGGGTGGTGAGG